>DASUEC010000102.1:0-2976 GCA_036275255.1 Limnobacter sp.
GACCTTACATCCACCCCGGCCTCTTTCCAAAGCTCCAGTTCTTTTTTGTGCGTGCCGCTGTCGTCACCACGAGAAGCGAACAGGGCCTGCCTGGCCGCAATTGCCTTCAAAGCGAGCACGACATTGCGCGAGCGGTTCACACCAGCGGGGTCTGTGGCGGGCCCTGCAATCACGAAGTCGTTGTACATCAAGTCAGTGCGTTTGGTGCCAAATCCTTCCGCAACAAATTTTTCTTCGGCCTCCTTGGCATGCACCAGTAACACATCACCATCGCAATTCTGCGCATTCTTGATGGCTTGTCCGGTGCCCACTGCTACCACCCGCACATCAATGCCAGTCTCTTTGGTAAACATGGGAAGCAGGTGATCATAGAGGCCAGAGTTCTGGGTTGAGGTGGTGGATTGAACAACAATGAATGGATTGGCAGCGCGTGCACTGCACACGGTCAGCACAGTGAGTGCCCCAAGGCAAATGATTTTTTTCATGGCGGGGTCTCCGTTCAACCGTGGGTTTTCTTCAATCGATCAACAGCTCGCCAGCCAGGTATGCCCGTGCCTGCGGACTTTGGGCATGCGCCAGGAACTGCCGGGTTGGTGTCTTCTCCAGCACCTGCCCCTGGTGCAGGAAAATCACCTCATCGGCCAAGCGTGAGGCCTGGCCTGCATCGTGAGTGACCACAATCACTTTCACACCACATGCACATGCACGGCGAATCAAGCGCTCTATTGTCGCGGTGGCCTGTGGATCGAGGCTCGCGCTGGGTTCATCCAGCAACAACAGACTGGGTGCACAAGCCAGGGCGCGCAGCATGGTGAGGCGTTGCTGTTCACCGCCAGACAAGCTGCGTGCGGGAGACTGCGCCAAATGCGCCAGATCGCCAAGGCCCAGTAGCGCGCTTGCACGCCACTGCGCCTCGAGGTGTGCATGACCGGCCAGTGCGAGGGCGTGCCTCAGGTTGTCCTGAACACTGCGACGCAACAACACAGGCCTTTGGAAAACAAAGCCCAAGGCGTGGGGAGGCAGGCGGACATGTTGCCCAAAAAGGATTCGCCCCGAGTCTGGGGGCACCAAGCCAGCCATCACACGCAACAGCAAACTCTTGCCTGCGCCATTGGGCCCCATGATGGCGGTGATGCCTGCCGTGGCAATGTCAAGATCCAGACCCTGAAAAACAGCATGGCCACGGAAAGCAAGGCCCACCTTCTCCATCACGATGGGCAGCAGGTCGAGGCAAGGCGTAGATGGCGTGAGCAGGGCGTCGGTGTGCATCATGCGTAGGCCCTGCGCTGTGCGGTGTGTTTGAGAAGAAAGACACTCGCATTGATCACAATCGAAAGGATGATCAGTATGAACCCCAGGCCCAATGCCAGAACAAGCTCACCCTTGGAGGTTTCCAGCGCGATGGTGGTGGTCATCACTCGGGTCACATTGGCAATGTTGCCGCCAACAATCATGACAGCCCCCACTTCTGCCAAGGCACGGCCGAAACCTGCAAGTGCACTGGTCACCAGGGAGTACCGTGCATCAACCAGCAAAGTGCGCATGGTTTGCCAACGTGTGGCACCCATGGCACGCAGCATTTCATCGTATTCCGCATGCAGGTCTTCTATAACCTGCCTGGCCAGTGCAGCCACAATGGGTGTTACCAAGACCACCTGTGCAATCACCATGGCTGTTGGGGTGTACAGCAATTGCATGAAACCCAAGGGACCCGCCGCAGACAACAACAGATACACCATGAGACCAACAACCACCGGTGGCAAGCCCATCAGGGAGTTAAGCAGCACCACAAGCAGCATGCGGCCCGGAAATCGGCAAACAGCCAACGCAGCACCCAGCGGAAAACCGATCAAGCAGGCAACGAACACCGCCGTGAAGGTGGTTTGAAGGGACAGCGTGATGATGCCAAACAGGGTGTCATCCAGGTTGAGTATCAAAAGGAAGGCTTGTACAAAGGCCTGAGAAAAATCCTGCATGCTGAACTACACCTGTCTCCAACTGCCCTGGTTTGCATTTTTTTCGTAATTTTTGCAGTTTAAGAGGAAGCAATGCAAAAGTCATTGGGACAAACGCCAATGGCAAGTCTCATCCAGGATGAATTCAGAGCGGGAAAGTGCAGGCCGATGGGGCGAAAAAGAGGCAGAGGACGAAAGGTCCGAATTCGGGGATTGCCCTCTGCCAGAAAGCGGCTGACTCGATGCTAGGTGACCCAGCCGCTGCTTGGACTACACAAGGTTTACTGCAACAGGCTCAGCACATTGTTGGGTAGCTGGTTGGCCTGGGCGAGCATGGCGGTGCCGGCCTGCTGGAGGATCTGCGCACGGGTGAGTGCGGCGGTCTCTTTGGCGAAATCGGCGTCCATGATTCGTCCACGGGCGGTTTGCAGGTTGGTGCTGGAGGTGTCGGCAAAGGCGGCCACCTGCTCCAGCCGGCTTTGCCCGGCACCGACCACAGCGCGGATGCCTGTGATGGCATCGATGGCTGCATCCAGCGTGGTGATGGCGGCGGTGGCGTTGGCCACCGACGTGATGGTGTCGAAATTGGCCGGGATGTTGGCGGCGCCATCGGTGAGGATGGTGGTCAGGTCGTTGCCGCCAGCCAGGCCGTTGTCGGTCAGGTTCAGCGTCAGGGTGTCGTTGGTTGCATTGCCTGTGCCCACCTGGAAGCTCAACGATTTGTTGGCTGCGCTAAACAGGGCATTGCCGTTGAATGTGGAGCCGGTTGCAATCCGGTCGACCTCGCTGGCCAGCTCGGTGTATTCACGGCTGAGGTTGACGCGGTCGGTGGGGTTGAGCGTGCCGTTTTTGGCCTGCACAGCCAACTCACGCATGCGCTGCAGGTTGTCGCTGATCTTGCCCATGGCGCCGTCGGCCACTTGCAGCAGAGAGATGCCGTCGTTTGCATTGCGTGCGGCCACGTCAAAGCCCTTGATTTGTGCCTGCATGCGCTCGGCGATGGCCAGGCCTGCGGCGTCGT
>DASUEC010000103.1:0-16365 GCA_036275255.1 Limnobacter sp.
TCCTCGTACCGTTTGGCAATGTCGGCACCGTGGGCGTTGTAATACTGAAGGGTGGAGGGATCCATGCGGGTTGCTCTTGTTCAAGCTTTTTAGGCAGCATAGCAGAGCAAGACGAGGCAGTTCTGCCCGAGGTACATACCCCAAAAAGAATGGCGCGGCTGGCGGGGATCGAACCCACGACCCCTGGCTTCGGAGGCCAGTACTCTATCCACTGAGCTACAGCCGCGCAAGCAGGCGTAAGTGTACACCACCGCCGCTTCTTAAGATACGACCCCATGCACCGCACACGCCAACATCGGCCCGGCGTACAATTTGGCCTGTATGCCACTGGCCATTAAAAAAAACTCCACCATGACCCCGATTGCCAAACTGTTGCGCTCCAAAATGTTGCTGGGCCTTGTGGCCTGTGTGGTGCTGTTCTACCTCTTTGTATGGCAGGGCTTGCCCCGGCTGCTGCATTGGCAAGCGCCCCAGTTTTTGCACAACAAATCGGGCCACTCCCTGGCCATGGATTTGCCGCAGGTCAACCCCTTCAAACTCACGGTGATGCTGCCCAATGTGGCGCTCAGCACGCCCCAGGGCGAGCCGTTGGTGGGCTTTGAGCGGCTGTATGTGGATGTGTCTGGCGTGGATTTGTTCAAAGGCCTGTTTGCGCTGGACCAAATTGAGCTCACGGGCCTGGCCCTGCATGCGGCCCTGCTGCCCGAGGGCAAAACCAACTTCTCTGCCCTGCTGGAGGCCTTTAAAAGCGAAGAGCCCGACCCACCCAGCGACGAGCTGCCCGCCGTGCTGCTGGGCCACTTGGTGCTGGGCAACGGGGCCATTCATTTTGAAGACCGCCGCACCCCCGATGGGCTTAAAACAAGCTTTGCGCCCCTGGACCTGGAGTTGCGCAACATATCCACCCGCGCCAACCAGGACGGCGATTTTGTGTTGCATGCCGACTCTGCGCTGGATGCCGAGCTGGCGCTGCGGGCCAAGGTGCTGCTGGCCCAAGGCACGGTGGGTGGCGAGTTTTCTCTCAAAGGCTTGAACATCGCCAAACTGGCGCCTGTGTTGGGTCCACTGTTGCCCACCGCCGCCCCCACAGGTGCACTGGATGTGGCCGTGAAGTTTGACGCCAAACTGCCCGAGACCCCCGCCGCCACGCCCGAGCAGCCTGCGCCCGTGGCCACGCCCCTGCAACTGCGCCTGCACAACATGGCGCTGGCTGTGCGGGATTTTGCGGTGGCGGCCAACACTGGCAAAGGCGCGCCACAAGCCACACTGCAATTGATGGCACTGGAGCAAGGCGAATTTGACCTGCAAACCAACACCCTGGCCCTGCAAAGCATCGCCTTGAAAAACATGGCTGTTGGCCAAGCCCGGCAAAGCCCGCTGCGCATTGGCGAATTGAAGGTTGGCCCGCTCACGCTGGACCTGAACGCCCAGCATGCCGCGTTGAAGGCCGTTGTCTTGCAAGGCGGGCAGGTGGATGTGCTTCGCAATGCGCAGGGCCAAATCAACCTGCAAACCCTGGCCCAGGCTTGGGCACCCCCCGGCAAGCGCAAAGCTGAACAATCGGCTGAACCCGCTGAAGCCAAACCCTGGACCTATGCAATAGACCAGATTGAGCTGGCTGGCTTGAATGTGAATTACCAGGACCAGGCCATGAAACCCGCGCTGCAGCTTGGCCTCAAAGACATTCAAATAAAAACCCGCGACCTCACCCAAAACCTCGACACCGATCTTCCCCTCGAAGTGCGCTTGAATGCTGCGCATGGCGGTCAAATTGCAATCGATGGCACCGTCAACCCCAGCAGCACTGCATTGGCATTGAACATCGACGTGAACGCGCTTGGCCTGGCCCCGGCCCAGGGCTTTTTGGGGCAGGTGGCCAAGCTGGACCTGGCAGGTGGTTCCATTTACAGCAAAGGCAAGGCGGTTTACAACAGCCAACAGCAAAGCTATGCGGGCAGCCTCACGCTGGCGGGCCTGCGCCTGAACGAGGCGGGCAGCACCACGCCCTTTTTGCAATGGAAGCGCCTCTTCACCCCCAGTTTGCGTGCCAATGCACAGGGTGTAAACATTGGCAGGCTGCAACTGGAGGGGCTGGACACCGCGCTGCTGATTGCCAAAGACCAGTCCACCAACATCAGCCGCATCTTGGTGAGCCGGGCCGACCCGGCGGCCCCAGCGCAGCCCGCCGCGCAGCCGGCAGCCACGCCGCCGTCCACGTCACAAGCTCCGGCACCTGCACCGGCTTTTGCCGTCAACATTGAGCGTTTCACGATTGCCGACAGCGAACTGGACTTTGCCGACGAGTCCCTGTTCATCCCCTTTGGCACCCGCATCCACAGCCTGGAGGGCACTGTGAACGGGCTGAGCAACCAGCCCGGCGCACGCGGTGAGCTTACCCTGCAAGGCGCGGTGGATGAGTTTGGCGAGGCGCGGGCCAGTGGAGCGCTCAGCCTGCTGGACCCCACTTCATTTTTGAACATGAATGTGCAGTTCCGCAACGTGGCCATGGAAAACCTCACGCCCTACTCGGCCACCTTTGCAAACCGCAAGATTGAATCGGGCAAGTTGTCTCTTCAACTGAAATACAACATTGAAAACAGGCAACTGAACAGCAGCAACCAGGTGATCATCGACAAGCTCACCTTGGGCGAGCGCGTGCAAAGCCCGCAAGGCCGAGACCTGCCGCTGGAGCTGGCCGTGGCCATTCTGGAAGATTCCAATGGCCGCATCGACCTGGGCCTGCCCATCACCGGCAGCCTGGACGACCCCCAATTCAGCTTTGGTGCCATTGTGTGGAAGGCCATTGGCAATGTGATCACCAAAATTGCAACCGCCCCCTTCCGCGCTTTGGGGGCCTTGTTTGGTGGTGGCAACGAGGACCTGGGCAGTGTGGCCTTTGAGCCGGGCAAAACCACCTTGAGCCCGCCCCAGCGGGAAAACCTCAAGCAGTTGGCGCAGGCGCTGCAAAGCCGCCCCAACCTGGCATTGACCATACAAGGCACCTGGGCCAACACCGACCGCGTGGCGCTTCAGGCCCTGCAATTGCGGCGTGCCGTGGCCCAGCAGGCCGGGGAAAAACTCCAGCCCAACGAGGACCCGGGGCCGCTGGCCCTGAAGGCAGCGCCCACACAAAAAGCCTTGGAGGCCTTGTTCGAAAAGCGTTTTGGGGGCGCAGAGCTGGCCTCGCTCAAGGCGGGGTTTAGAACGGCCAACCCGGGCCAACTGGCGCAAGGGGTTGCCGGTGCAGCGCTCGGCCAAATCACGGGTTTGTTCAAAGACACCCGCACCTTGAGTGAAGCCGAGGTCCATGCCCTCAAAGGCACAGATTTTTATGCCGTGCTGGCCCAAAAGCTGCAAGACGCACAAGACATACCAGCCACCGAGTTGCAAGCGCTGGCCAACGCGCGGCAAGCGCAGGTGAGCAAGGCCCTGGCCGACGCTCAAATTGCGGCCGAGCGCCTGAGTGTGGGCCAGCCCAAACAGGTGGATGCCAACGAGGACCAAACCGTGGCGCTCGACCTGGGCGTGGCGGTTAAAAATTAAAGGTGTTGGCCAACACGGTGCGGGTGGTTTTGATAAAAGCCCGGGTTTTGGCGGGCAAGGGGCTGGCGTAGGGGCACACCGCAAATATGTCGGCGGGCGCGCCGGCCCACTCGGGCAACACGCGCTGCAGCGCGCCGCTGGCCAACTCTTGCACAATGTCCCATTCAGAGCGCAGCAGCACCCCTTTGCCCTGCAAAGCCCATTGCACGGCCACCTCCCCATCGTTGGAACTCAAGGGGCCATGCACTTTCACGGTCACCTCTTGCCTGCCGTTGCGCAACTGCCAGTTGTTGAAAGTGTGGTTCTCTTGCCGAATCACCAGGCAATCGTGGCGGGTCAAATCCGAAGGTTGCTTCAGGGGCTGTTTGCAGCGCGCCAGGTAGGCCGGTGCCGCACACAGAATGCGCTGGTTGCTCACCAGCTTTTGTGCGATCAGCCGCTGATCGGGCGGCTCACCAAAACGCACCGACACATCAAAGCCTCCCTCGATCAAGTCGATGGGGTGGTCGGTCAGCTCCAGCACCACCTCCACCTGCGGGTGGCTGGCTTGGAACACAGACACCACGTGGGCCACATGCTTGCGGCCAAAACCCAGGCTGGCGTTCACACGCAGTGTGCCGCGCGGGGTGTCTCGCGCTTCGCGCAGCGCGGCTTCCAGGTTGTCCAGTTGGCGCAGTATCGCGCTGCCTTCTTGCAGGTAACGCTCACCTTCGGCGCTTAATCCCATGCGGCGGGTGCTGCGGTTGAGCAGGCGCACACCCAGCCGGGCCTCCAATGCAGCCAGGCGGCGGCTCACAGCGGGCGGGGTCACATCAAAAGCAATGGCAGCGCTTGCCAGGCTGTCGTGGCGCGCCAGTTCGGTGAAAAAGGCCAGGTCGGAGAGGTGTTTCATGCTGAACCGATTCATGCGTATTTGTTAATAATATTTTAAAAAGCAAGCCATTGATGATTATTTTTAAATGAATAGACTGGGCTCTCCACATCACCTCGCAAATGACCATGCTCGGTTTGTCTTACCCCGAATTGTTTGCCTTTCTCACCTTGGGTGCTGCCCTGGGCTTTTTTGGCGGGCTGTTTGGCATTGGCGGCGGGATCATTGCCGTGCCCCTGTTCATCATTGGTTTTGGGATGGACCAGGCCCTGGCGCAAGGCACCGCGCTGGTGCTCATGGTGCCCAACCTGCTGATGGGCTGGTGGCGCTACAACCAGCACCACAAGTTGCCTTGGGCAGCCACGCTGGGCATTGGCGTTGCGGCCACCATCACCACCTGGCTCACCGCCAAACTGGCTGTGAGGCTGGACCAGTCGGTGCTCCACTGGATTTTTAACCTGTTCCTCCTGGTGGTGGGCTTGCGCATGTTCTGCCTGCGCAAAGCCAGCGACGGGTTGGGCAACAAACCGGCGGACCCGGCTCCCAACCTGAGGGCCATGCCGGTGGTGGGTGTGTTGGGCGGCACCAGCATGGGCCTCTTGGGCATGGGGGGCGGGCTGGTGGCCACACCCATGCTGACCACGGTGCTGAAGCACACTCAAACCACGGCGCAGGCTTTGTCGCTTGCGCTGGTGGCCCCCAGCTCGGTGATGGCCTTGTACACCTACGCCAGCGCCCAGCGGGTGGACTGGCACCTGGGCCTGCCCCTTGCCATGGGCGGCCTGTTGACGGTGTCTGCGGGTGTGGCAGTGGCCCACCACTTGCCAGAGCGGGCGTTGCGCAAAAGCTTTGCCACGGTGATGGTGGTGGCTGCGGTGTGGCTGAGCGTGCAATCACTGCCAATTTAAGGTATCTATAGGGTTTGCGCGCTTTGCACTTTCCCTGCCCTCATGAAACTGGCTGTACTGTTCCGTTTTGTGCTGTTTGCCACGCTCATGGGGCTGGCTTCCAACGTTGTGATGGGCACGCGGGCCCACGAACTGCAAGCGGCACAGGCGCAGTTGCTGGCAGACCGGCTGGCAACCATCAACCAGTTGCGGCTCATCCAGTCGGAGTTTGATGCCCTTCAAACCCTGGTGGCCGCCTACGTGGTCAGCAAAAACAGCCAGCACCTCGTGAATTATTACGAGCTTCTGGATACTCACGCGGGCGAGCGCAAATACGAAACGCCTGTGGACAATGTGTACTGGAGCAATCTGATTGCGGGCAATGTGGCGCCAGTTGCGCTGGTTCCCGGGAAGGGGCAAACCCTGCAGGAACGGCTTGCGCTGCCAGACGGGATTGCCCGCAACATCGACCCAGGGCTGCAAGCTCCGGTGCAGAAGGTGATTGAACTCAGCCGCCAACTGCGCAACCAGGAGCAAATCATCTTTGCCCTGACCCAAGGTCTGTATGACCCGCAGACGCAGCGTTTTGTATCGGAAGCGCCTGTGCGGGACGACCTGGCCATCCAGATACTTTTCTCGGAAGAACACTTGGGGCTCAGCAATGCCATCCGCGCGCAAATTCAAGGCAGGATTGGCTTGGTGGAGGGTGGTTACCAAGTGGCGCTGGCGCAGCAAACACAGATCATCAACAACACGGCGCAAGTGGATTTTTATGTGGGTTTGCTGATCACGGCGCTGGTGCTGCTTGGCCTAGGCATTATTCAGCGTTATGTGGTGCAGCCCCTGCGGGAGTTGAACTACATCAGCAAACAGATCGCCGAAGGCAATTACAGCGTGACCATCCCACGCCCAAAATTCATCACCGAGATCATCAACCTGATCCGGGGCTTTGCCTTGATGATTGGTGCCTTTAGACGCGAGCTTGAACAGGCGGAGGCAGCGCGCTCGGCCGAACTGGCTGCGCTGGAGGCCAAAGTTGGGCGCGAAAAAGCCGAGGCCCAAGCGCAGGCGCGCAGCATGTTGCTGGCCAACATGAGCCACGAGATTCGTACCCCGATGAATGCCATATTGGGGATGACCGCACTGACCCTGAAATCAGACCTGCCCGAACGCGAGCGCAGTTATTTGCTCAAGGTGCAGGATGCTGCGCGTTCATTGCTGGGCTTGCTCAATGACATTCTGGATTTTTCAAAGGCCGAGGCGGGGATGGTGGAGTTTGAGCACATCCAGTTCACGCTGGATGAGGTGCTCGCCAACTCGTTTTTGGCGGTTCAAGGGCAGGCGGCAGCACGCAAGTTGTTGCTGCTCAATCACATGGCCGAGGGCTACACGGCGCTGCTGGGGCAAGGCCTGATTGGGGACCCGTCCCGCCTGCGGCAGGTGCTCACCAACCTGCTCAGCAACGCCGTGAAATTCACCGAGTCGGGCTCGGTGCGCGTGTGCTCAAGCTTGCAAACCCGCAATGAAAACGGGCTTGATTTGCGAATTGAAGTGCACGACACGGGGACCGGTTTGAGCAAATCGCAAACGCAGCGCATCTTCGAAAAATTTGCGCAGGCGGACAATTCCATCAACCGCCGGTTTGGGGGCACCGGGCTTGGCCTGAGCATTGCCAAAGAGTTGGTGACCTTGATGGGCGGCCAGATTGGCGTCGAGAGCGCGCCTGGCCAGGGCAGCTGTTTCTGGTTTGAGGTGCCCGTGGGCTATGACAACAATGTGCTGGCCAAAGCGATGCCCATGGCGGGTGAGCCTGCCTTGATGCTGCATCGTCCAGGGGCGCAGGCGGAGGCTGCGCTCTCGGTGCTGCGCGCAGCCGGGTTGTCGACCTCGGTGGCAGGCTCAATCAGTGAGTTTGTGCCCCTCATCAACAGCAAGCGCCAACGATTGGTGGTGATTCAGTCAGATTTTCTGGAAGACGGGCAATCCCTGCCAGACGACTGCCTGCAGGCGCTGGCAACATGCCCGGCACAATTGCTGGTGCTTGACCGGGATTTGCTTTCGGCAGACAGCAACTGGCTGCGCGCCATGCCAGAAAATTTGTTGCATCGCCTGGGGCACATTGCACACCCGGTGTTGTTGCAAGATGTGTTGAACAAGCAGCCACGAGCGGGCAACGTGGGCAATTCGGCCACCGACGACGAATGGGCCAGAAAGCACCTCGCCGGGCGCCGGGTGCTGGTGCTGGAGGATCACCCAGTCAACCAGACACTCATACGCGCAGTGCTGGAGGCGGTGGACATGCAGGTCACCCTGCACCCGCACGGGCAAGCTGCGCAAAACATGCTGGATCGGGATGATTGCCCCGACTTTGACTTGTGCGTCACCGACCTTGAAATGCCGGTGATGGACGGATTCGCATTCACCGCCTGGCTGCGCGACCAAACCCGCTGGATGGACATGCCGGTGGTTGGCCTGACTGGCCATGCATTTGCTGAAACACGCACGCGCTGCATGGACGTGGGCATGGACGGATTTGTCACCAAACCGATTGAAGTGGGTGAGCTTTACAAGGCCCTGTTGGCCGCACTGGGTGTTCACACCGAGTTGCTGACGCATGCATCCCTTGTTCCGGGGGCGAGTCTGGTCAAGCTGCCTGCGCTGTTCATGAAGCACTGCGCCAATCTGCCAGAGACACTGGCACATCATTTGGACGCTGGGGACCAGGCCTCGTTCACGCGCGAGATCCATTCCATGGTGAGCCTGTTGGCCCTCATGAATGAGCAGGCCCTGCAAGAAAAATTCCGGGGATTTGAACAGGGCTTGAAGTGCGGGGAAATGACTTGCCAAACCGTGCTGGCTGAGGTTGAGGAACGCTGGCCGGCGGTGCTTGCCCGCTACCACCTTTGAGCGAATCCTCCCCTTATCGGTGAACCCTCACCTATGCGATACCCACCTTGCGCCACAGGGCTGACAATTGTTTTAACAATTGCAAAACAGGCCATTTCGCCATGACAATCCGCGCACCGCATCACACGCTGCACAGCAACCCCTACAAGAAGTTTTCGTTTGAACGCGAGGTATTTTTTGAGACGCTGGGCGCGTGCTGGGCGCTGAGCGCACGCAATGTGTCCGGCATGTTTGCCATGCAATTGCAAATCGATTTAAGCCGCGTGAAGTTGCTGTATGGCGTGCCCAGTGCGCACTTGCCCGAAGCGCAGCTGTACCAGTTGCTCAATGTGTTTCAGGTGCGGCCAAAATCCGGCTTTGATGCATCGCATGAAGCACTGGAAAACAACGCGCTGGCGCTCATCGACGACATGAACGAAGGCGACTTCCTGAACTTCACAACCGGTTTTCAGGATGCCGTCACCCAGATTCTTGAGCCGCTGGATTGTTGGACACAAGACTGCCAGCAAGCGCATCTGGCCCTGAAGTATTATGGGCTGAATCTGGTTGAAAGCCACATGAAAGAGCCGAAATTCAAACGCACCTACGCCGATCTTCTGGTGAATTACTTGCTGTGCACGCAGCGGGTATTCCTGCAAGAATCCAAAACATCCACCTTCTACCTCTAGGACACGCGCTGGCGCAGGTGCTGGCGCAACACCATTTGCAGCTCCAGGTACACCTCGGGGTCGTTGAGCAGCACCATGTGGTGCTTGCGCGAGAAAGTGACCCGCTGGGCCTGCCCGGTTTCATCGGCCAGGGCCGAGTCGGGCGTGACCAGGCCGTCGCCCAGCGTGGTATTGATCCACGAGTCGGTGTAGTCACCGATGGTGGACCCCACCAGGTGGAACATCACATCCACGCCGTCTTTGGTTTTAAGCGGGCCCAGGCCCTCATTCAAATCCCGAATGCCGCGTGACCGCACACCCAGCACCTTGCCAATGGGGCGGGACAACTCAAACTTGCCCAGCAATTGCTCCCCGGCGGCGGCCAGGCGTGCCAGCGGTGCGCCCGCGTGGGGCGAACCCAGGCACACCACATCGCGGATGGCCTTGCGCAAAATGAGGTCGTCTTCGGACAGGCTTTCCACCAGCGCACGGCTCACCAGCCCGCCCATGCTGTGGCCCACCAGGGTGATGCCTTCCACCGCCACAGGCCAGTTGCGCACCAGTTTGTTCAACAGCCGCTTGAATTGGCGGGCATTGGCCTCAATGGTGCGGCCTGTGTTGTAGCGCAGGTAAAGCGCTGTGATTGGAAACTCGTCCTCCAGCTTGGCACCGTACGGGCGCGTGGCAGGCTCGCCGGGGTTGTAATACAAGGCCCAGCTGTCCTCATTGCAGCACAAGCCATGCACAAAAATCACGAGATGGCTTTGGGCCTGCGGAAACTGGCGCATCAAATCGGCTTGCTCGCTGCTCACGGGCTGCCCGTTGGCGTGCAGGCCCATTTTCACCTGCATGGGGTTGCGTGTGGCGGTCAGGTGGTCCCCAAACACGCCATTGATGGCGCTGGAAATGGCCGACACACGGCGGGCGGCCACCGGGTTGGGCTGGCCTGGCACGGGCAGCATGTCCACCTGGGCCATCAACTCGCCATCCAGCGCTTCGTCGATGACCTGCGGCGAGGCGAGGCTCTGATTGGCCTGACGCACAACCCAAGCTGCGCCAGAAAACACGCCCCGCCCGGCTTCACGCACAGCGCCATACACCAGGTCGGTGATCTCATTGTGCACAACCTCCACGGGCTTGCTGGCGTTGAGCGTGGCCGTGCCCACCGCCTTGAATGGCATGTTGCTGATGGCGCGGTGAAATTCGTGTACCCGGCTGGTGGCGTTGGCCAGGGTGTCGCCCACAAACTGAAGGGTGCCTGCCACGGTGTCGGCTGTGCTGCTCTGGGTTTTGTCGCTCTGTTTGCTCATGCGGGTCTCCTGCCGTGAGTGAACAAATTCTTGTTAGTGAACAACTGTACACAAATCTAAAGGGCTTCACCAGTGCATGGCTAGAAATCCACCTCTAACCCGCCACCCCCTTATTTGACAAGCTTGGACAGCCCAAAGCAATACGCCCAGTACACCAGGGCAATGAACACATACCCCTCCAGATAAAACGCCCGCCACTGCACATCCCCGGCCAGGGCCAGGCTCAACGCCCCGGTCAATTCAAACAAGGCCACAATGGCCACCAGGGAGCACTCCTTGAACAAGGTGACAAAGCTGTTGAGCAGGCTGGGCAGCGTGGCACGTATGGCCTGGGGCAACACCACCCACAGGGCGCGCTGCACGGCACTCAAACCCAAAGCCATGGCCGCATGGGCCTGCCCGGCAGGCACGCCTTGCAGGCCGCCGCGCAGCACCTCGGCCAGGTAGGCGGCACTGAACAGGGCAATGGTGAACACCACGCGTGCCAGCAAACTCCAGCTTTCGCCGGGTAACCAGCGGGGCAACACAAAGGCTGCAAAAAACAGCACCGTGACCAGGGGCAAGGCCCGTAGCAATTCAATGTAGGCCGCACAAGCCCAGCGCACCCAAACCCATGGTGATCGGCGGCCCAGCGCCAGCAACACGGCCAGCGGAAAGGCCAGCCCAAACCCGAGGGTGCTGATGAGCAGGGTGAGTGGCAAACCGCCCCACAAGTGGCTGGGAACCGGGGCCAAACCCAGCACACCACCACGCAACAGCACCATGCCCAACACCAACATGCCCAGCCAGCATGGCACAGCCACGCGCCAGGGCAGTCGCCGGGCGGCGGTGCCAAACAGCAGCACTGTCCACAGCACCAACACCAGGCCCGCTCGCCACTGTTCTTCCACAGGGTAGCGACCAAACAGAATGACCCGCCACTTCTCTGCCACCACACCCCAGCAGGCACCCTGCCCGGCTGCGGCCTGGCAAGCTTGCAAGTTGGGCTCAAACACCGCATGCAGCACCGCCCAATCGAAGGTGAGCCAAGCCAGCCCCAGCAGCGGGGGCAATAGCAGCGCCCAAGCCAGGGCGTTGCCCAAGCCGGGGCGCATTACAAAGCCCCCCGGTTGACCCGGCGGTTAACACCGTTCATGGCCAGCGCAGCCACCCCGCTGAGCAAGGCATACACCAGCAAAATAATCAGCACGCATTCCACGGCCCTGCCACTTTGATTGATGGCGGTGTTGGCCACCGAGACCAGTTCTGGATAGCCCACAGCCACGCCCAGGGAAGCGTTTTTAAGCAAGTTCAGGGTTTGGTTGGACAGGGAGGGCACCATGACGCGCAAGGCAAGTGGTATGACCACATATCGGCTGGCCTGGGCTGGACTCAAACCCAAGGCCAACGCGGCCTGCCGCATGCCGGGCTTCACCGCTTGCACGCCCGCCCGCACCACCTCGGCCACATAGGCGGCGGTGTACACCACCAGCGCAGCCAGCACGGCCAGGTATTCTGGGCTGAGCACCCACCCCCCCTCCACGGCAAATCGGCCAATGCGGGGCGCTTGCCAAAGCCAGTGCCCATCCAGGTGCAACAGGGCCGGGGTGGCCAAACCGCTTTTGCTCAAAAACACACCGGGAGCCACGGCCCAGGCCTGGCTGGCCAGGGGCAAAAACTGCGTGATGGCAAAATAAATGGCCAGCAACTGAATGAGCAGGGGCACGTTGCGCAACACATTCACATAGGTTTTGCACACGGCCCGCATCAGCGGGTGGGGGGCCAACTGGCCCAGCCCCACCAGCAAGCCGAGCAACATGGCCAGCACCCAGGCGGGCAAGGCCACTTTCAAGGTGTTCATCAAGCCGGCAAGCAAGACCTGCCAGTAGGGCGATTGCAAGGTGGCCAACCACCAGCCCTCGCTCAATCCAAAGCCGGCCGGGTCGTTTAAGAAGGCAAAGTCCATGGGCTGGCCTTCAGCGCAGTGGAGGCGCGTACATCAAGCCACCTTGGGTCCACAGGGCATTCATGCCACGCTGCAGCTTGAGGGGCGATTGCTGACCCAGGTTGCGCTCAAACACCTCACCATAGTTGCCCACCTGCCGCAGCACCTGCACCACCCAATCTTTGGGCAAACCCAAAGGCTTGCCGAGGTCTTCGCTCTGGCCAAGCAGGCGTTTGATCGCGGGGTCCTGGCTTTGCAACTGCGTCTGCAGGTTGGCCTGCCCCACACCCAGTTCTTCAGCCTCAATCATGGCAAACACCACCCACTTCACCACGGCAAACCAGGTGTCATCCCCTCGCGGCACGGCGGGCCCCAGCGGCTCTTTTGAAAACACTTCGGGCAGAACCGTGTAAGCATCGGGGTTGCTGCTTTGGCTGGTCTTCAGGCTCACCAAGGCAGACACGTCGGTGGAAAACGCTTGGCAACGGCCACTGAAAAAAGCTTTGTAAGCGGCTTCAAAGTTGTCATACACAATGATTTTTGCGGCAATGCGCTCACGGGCCAGGTAGCCACTGAGGTTTTTTTCGTTGGTGGTGCCGGATTGCACACAAATTTCTGCCCCGTTCAGCTCGCGCGCGCTGCGCACACCAAAGCGGCTGTGCACCAGCACGCCCTGCCCATCGTAATAGGTAATCCCTGTGAAATGCGCTTGCAGCCCGGCGTCGCGGGTGAGCGTCCACGTGGTGTTGCGGGAAAGAATGTCGATCTGCCTGGCCTGCAAGGCGGCAAAGCGCTGCTGGGAGGTGAGTGGCGTGAACTGCACCGCGTCGGCGCGCCCCAGCACCGCCGCAGCCACGGCGCGGCAAACGTCCACATCCAGCCCCCGCCAGCGCCCTTGCGCGTTGAGCGCAGAAAACCCGGGTACCCCGCTGCTCACGCCACAACGCACTGCACCGCGGGCGTGAATGGCCTTCAACAACTCCCCGGCCTGCGCAGGCGCTGTGGGCCAGGCCAGTGCAAATCCAAGCAACAGGGCAAAGCCAAAGGCATTCGAACGCTTCATGGTTTCACCTCATACCATTGCGCCACCGCCAGTTGAAAGCGGCCCAAATACTCTTTGATGGCCAGGGTGCTTTCATCCAGCGCCATGGGCTTGGGCAAATGGTCCCAAGCGTCGCGCTGTTCCGGAATCACGCGGAGGTCGGCCACCACAGGATACACCTCAAACCCGGCCCGCTGAAAAAGCGCCACCGAGCGCCCCATGTGAAAGGCGGACGTGACCAGTGCGACACGTGGCCGGGGACCGCCCAACAAGGCCAGGGTGTACCGGGCGTTCTCCAGTGTGGTGCGGGATTGTGCCTCTTGAACAATCGCTTGGGGCGGCACTGCGAGGGCCTGCAGCAACTGGGCCATGCCGGGTGCCTCCGGAAGCTTGTGCGGGTCAGCCCCAAAGCTGCCACCGCTCACCACCACCGTGGGTGCAAGCCCTTGGGCATGCAGCCGCGCAGCCACCCACATGCGGTCGGCCGAGTCGTTGAGGTCGGGCAAGGGACGCACGCCAGGGTATGCCCCGTCCAGCCCTCCACCCAACACCACGATGGCATCCAACTGCGCGGGCAGGGGCTTGGCCGCCTGAAGGGCCAAGGCCTCTTGCTCCAGCCGGCCCAAGAGCACATCGGCCACCGCGGGCAGGCTGAACACCATCAACTGAAGCTGCGCCACGCACAGTGCACACATGCGCAGACGGTGTCGCCCCAGCAAACCCGTGCAGGCCATGGCCATGAGCGTCAGCCACAGGCCCAGCGGGCTGGCTACCCAGATGATGTATTTGGTGAGTTCTGCAAGCACCCTGTGCCCTGCCATCTTGTTCAACACACCCGATTGTAGACGCACCGGCTCGCCGCTGCAGCGTTACACTGGCGGCATCACCATTCCACACAGGCCCACACCATGCCCTTTCCCAATCACCAGTTGAGCATGACCGTGCTCATGACCCCCGACATGGCCAACTTCAGCGGCAAGGTGCATGGCGGCCATATTCTGAAGCTGCTGGACCAGGTGGCCTACGCCTGTGCAAGCCGGTATGCAGGGCTTTATGTGGTGACCCTGTCTGTGGATCGGGTGCTGTTTCGCCAGCCCATCCGCGTTGGCGAACTGGTGACTTTTCTGGCCAGCGTGAACTACACCGGCAACAGCTCCATGGAAGTGGGCATCAAAGTGGTGTCTGAAGACATTCACAAAGGCATCGCCACACACACCAACAGCTGCTTTTTTACAATGGTGGCCATGAATGAAAATGGCTCCCCCGCCAAAGTGCCACAGCTTGAGCCAAGCACCCGTGAGGAAAAAAAACGTTGGGCTGCTGCCCTGCTGCGCAAGCAGTTGCGAATTGAGCTGGAGGAGCGCTATGAAGCGGCAATGGCTGGTTTGTAGGCGCAACCCCAGCGTTTCACGGCCCGCAACACCCGGTCGATCTGCAAAGGTTTCATGAGCACCTCGTTCATGCCCGCGTTCAAGGCCAATTGGTGATCTTCTTCAAGCACGCCTGCCGTCAGCGCCAAAATGGGCAAGTCCGCCAGCCCCATGTTTTCGCGGATCCAGCGGGTGGCTTGCATGCCATCCATCTCCGGCATCTGCACGTCCATCAAACACACTTGAACATGGCAATGGTCGGGCATGCCGAGAATGTCGATGGCTTTGGCACCGGATTCAGCCAACATCACGACCGCACCATGGTTCTCAAGAATTTTCTTGATGATGCTCAGGTTCAGGGTGTTGTCATCCACCGCCAGCACGGTCAGCCCCGAGAGGCTTTGCGCAGGCGTTTGCTCCAAGCCGGTCTTGATCACTTCGGCGCCCTGCTGGAGCTGTGACAGTGCCCGGTCCAGGTTGGCATGGGAAATGGGCTTGAGCAAGACCGCATCACAACGCTCTTGGTGGAGCAATTCTTCCGCCTTCGCGCTGTCGTGGGCACGCAGCATGAGGGCGGCCGGCACTGTGTGGGCCGTGGTTGAACGGCACTTGAGTTCGGCAATCAAATCCTCCCCACCCATGTCGTTTAAATGTTGGGCCACCAGGTACAAGGTGCTTACCCCCGCTGCAGGGGCATACAACAAGGCCTCTGCGGCACTTCCGAAGAGTTGGTAATCCCAGCGCTGGAAAGCCAGCATGTCCGCCAGGGCATCGGCCTGTGGCTTGTTGCTCTCCACCACCAGCACCTGGGCTTTGTGCCGGGGTTGTGGCTGGTTGACCACGTCCAGGCGTTCAAAGGGCAGGGTGAATGAAAACAGGCTGCCCTGGCCCGGTGCGCTGACCGCTGATATATTGCCCCCCATCAACTCCACGAGCTTCTGGCTCAAGGCCAGGCCAATGCCCGTGCCGCCAAAGCGCCTTGAAATGGACGCGTCAGCCTGGGAGAAAGACTGAAAAAGCCGCTTCATGGCCGAGGAGTCCATGCCAATGCCGGTGTCTTGAATCATGAGACGCAACAGGCATCGGCGGCCATCCATCTGGTCGACTGACGCACTGACCTTTACATACCCATTCTCGGTGAACTTCACAGCGTTGCCCGCTAGGTTGACCAGCACCTGGCGCAACTTGAGTGCATCGCCCTTCAAACGGTCTGGCACGGTCGGGCTGACAGACAGAACAAACTCCAGTCGCTTTTCGGCCACCGCCCCGGCCATGATGTCGGCCAGCGCATCAAACACCCCACGCACGGAGAATGGCTGATGCTCCAGCTCCATGGCACCTGCTTCAATCTTGGACACATCCAGCACGCCGCTGACAAGATCAATCAGGCCCTTGCCTGCCCCCTCCAGCTTTTGAACCAGATCGAGCTGCGATGCATTCAGGTCACTTTGGCGCAAAATGTAACCCAGGCCAACAATGGCATTGAGCGGCGTGCGAATTTCATGGCTGATGTTGGCCAAAAACTCGCCCTTGGCCTTGCTGGCTTTTTCAGCCTGTTCACGCGCGTCTTTCAGTTCCTGCTCGGCCTGCTTTTGCGCGGTGATGTCCTGAAACGCGCCATTGATCATGATGGGGCGGCGGTTCAGACCGTGGCCCTCAAACTCGGCCTCACCATACACATGCACCCAGATTTGCCTTCCACCCAAGGTGCGCACCTGCAACTCCAGATTCACCTGGCCACCATCAACTGCCATGCGATTCAAGGCCTCTTGCAGGGTCATTCGATCTTCATCCATGTACATCGCCAGGGCACCCTCCACCGTGGGGACATAATCCGGATCGGCTTCAACAATCCGGTAGGTTT
>DASUEC010000104.1:0-7742 GCA_036275255.1 Limnobacter sp.
ATGTGCAGGATTTGTGCCTTGTAGGGGTGGTTCTGGAAGTCACGCAGCAGAACTTTCTGGGCCTTGCCATCAATTTCCAATTCCAGAATGCTGGAGTGGAATTTTTCTTTCTGGATGGCGTGCCAGAGGGGGTTGTGCTCAATCGCAATGGCTTGTGCCTCTGCGTTGGCGCCGTAAACAATGCCAGGAACCTGGCCAGCACGACGCAGGCGGCGGCTCGCTCCGGAACCCTGCTCTGTGCGGGATGTTGCAACTACTTTCATGTTGATTCTCCAATTTTGAGTTTGCCGCGACCAGCAAACCCAAGCCATGCAGCACTTGGGGTGGCTGCAATCGACCCTTTAAAAACTGTTTGCCCGGCGTCAGTCAATGAAGAGAGACGACACGGAATCGGAACGAACAATGCGGCGGATGGTTTCTGCCATAAGCTCGGCCACGCTCAGCACGCGGATTTTACCGCTTTGCCTGGCGTCGTCGGCCAGCGGGATGGTGTCGGTGACCACCAGTTCGTCCAGATCGGATTCTTGCACACGCTGAACTGCGCCACCCGACAACACAGGGTGGGTACAGTACGCCACCACCTTCAAGGCGCCATTGGCTTTCAGGGCTGAGGCGGCTTTGCACAGGGTGTTGGCGGTGTCGACCATGTCGTCCATGATCACGCAGGTGCGGTCTTTTACGTCACCGATGATGTTCATGACTTCGGCGACGTTGGCGCGGGGACGGCGCTTGTCGATGATGGCCAGGTCGCAGTTCAGGCGCTTGGCCAGTGCACGGGCGCGCACCACGCCACCCACGTCGGGCGAGACCACCATCAGGTTGTCGAGGTTTTGCTTCCACACATCGCCCAGCAGCACTGGGGACGCATAAATATTGTCCACGGGGATGTCGAAAAAGCCCTGGATTTGGTCGGCGTGCAGGTCCATGGTGAGCACGCGGTCTACGCCCACCACTTGCAGCATGTTGGCCACCACCTTGGCGGTGATTGCCACGCGCGATGAGCGCACGCGGCGGTCTTGGCGGGCGTAACCAAAATACGGGATGGCGGCGGTGATTCGGCCTGCCGATGCGCGCTTGAGGGCATCGATCATGACCATCATTTCCATGAGGTTGTCGTTGGTGGGCGCGCAGGTGGACTGCAGCACAAACACGTCTTTGCCGCGAACGTTCTCGTTGATCTCGACCATCACTTCGCCGTCGGAGAATCGACCAACCGTGGCCTTGCCCAAGGGAATGTTGAGCTGCCTGGCCACGGCGTCGGCCACATCCGGATTGGCGTTGCCGGTGAAGATCATCAAACTGTCGCTTGCCATTTTTACCCCGGGCTACACGTGTGCGTTGCGGTGAAATAAAAAAAGGGCCAACCGATGGCTGGCCCTTTTTGTGGTTTGGCAGGGGAGGAAGGACTCGAACCCTCGCATGCCGGAATCAAAATCCGGTGCCTTAACCAACTTGGCGACTCCCCTAAAAACTTTTCGATCCGATCTGGCAGTTGAACCAGCGCCCGGTTTGCAGCAGTGGCTCCCTTGCAACACTTTCCATGGCTTGGCTGAGTTGGCTTGGGCTGGCAAACAAAGCGAACATGGCAGAGCCAGAGCCGGTCATGCGGGTGAGCATCGCGTTGGCCTGCGCTGTGCACCGAGAAAAACTCTCGAAGTGACGCGCCCATTCTGGGAGCCGGTTTGCAACCACCTCTTGCATTGCGTTGCGGGTTTGACGTTGAAGAAACGTAAACAGCGCAGTTGTTGCTTCGGTGTTGCTGTCGCGATCCACCCGGTGGGCCGAATCGAAGACCGCTATTTTGACGTCACTTGCATTGCGTGTCAATTGCGGATCGCTAAAAATTTGCGCGGTGGGGCAAGAAAGTGGTGGTTTGTATACAAGAACATGGCCAAAAAGCCCGGGCAGCGGCGTGAGTTGCTCGCCGATGCCTTCCACAAAGGCCGACTGGTCTTGCATGAAAAACGGAACATCGGCGCCGAGCGATGTGGCAAGTTGCAGCAACTGCGGGGTGGGCATGGGCTGCTGGAAGTGTGTTTGCAGCAAGCGCAGCACGGTGGCTGCGTTGCTGCTGCCACCCCCCAGGCCAGCTTCTTCGGGGGTTCGTTTGGTGACGTGGATGTGGATGAGCAGGCCTTGGTGCCGGGCCAGGCCAGTGGCTTCGATGAATGCTTTGCAGGCCCGCACGGTGAGGTCTTTGCTGCTGTCGATGTGAACAAGGTCGCCGCTGCGGGTCACCACCAATCCACGCGCTTTGGGGTGATCTTCCAGTTGCAGGTGGATGTTGTCACCCAGGGTGATGGGGCAGAAAATGCTTTGCAGAAGGTGGTAACCATCTGCCCTGCGCCCTGTGATGTGCAGGAACAGGTTGAGTTTGGCCGGGGAAAATGCCTGCAGATGCGTGGGGGATCGCATGTATGAACCTTAACGCTCCAGCTCACCTTGGGGGATCAGATCGATTCGGCCAGAGGTGGCGTTTTCAACGAAGAGAATGCGGTAGCGGCCGTCTGCATTGTCCCAGGCCCAGTTGGGTGGCAAGGGCGGGAGGTTGTTGGCGTTGGGGTTTTCCATCCATTGCACAAGCGCTTCCGCAGGCAAGGCCACCGGGAACATCAGGTCAAACAGCGCCTGCCAGTTTTGGGCCAGGTAAACACGCCCGTCGGCCGCGCGAACTTCGTAGAAGCTGCCAATGCGGCGCGCGCTGCCCAGGGTGGGGCCCAGTTTTGACCGAACCTCAAGGTAGGCCACCTCGGGTGCCTGGCTGGGGCCGCTGCGGCCAGATCGCCATTCGTAGCTGCCAGACACGGTGTCAGCCTCCACCTCACCGGCGGCGTTGATTGTTTTCCAGAGCAAACCAAACCGGCCGTGATGGCAACTGGATTGCAAGGCCTTGCAATCGACGCTGTATTCGTCACCACGCCCCAGGGTGCCACACGCCCCAAGCAACAGGGCCAGTGCCGCAATCCAGCTGTTTCGCACAGGTACTGCCACCATGCTTCAGATGCCCTCCAGCTTGTTTTGCAATCGTTTCAGTTCGCTGCTTTCGGGATACTGAACGCGCAATTGCTGCCCCAGTTGACGGGCCTCATCATTTTTGCCCAATTGGATAAGCACTTCCATGAGGTGCACGCCGATCTCTTCGTCTTGACGCATGCCGAAGGCTTTCTTCAGCGATTGCTCAGCCTCGGCAAATTGGCCGAGCCGGTACTGCACCCAACCCAGGGAGTCCAGGATGAAGGGGTCATTGGGCGCCAGTTCAACCGCCTTGCGGATGAGGGCATGGGCTTCGTCCAGCCGCATGTTGTTGTCGGCAAAGGTGTAGCCCAGGGCATTGTAACCGTGAGGATTGTCGGGGCTGACTGAGATGAGGCGGCGAAGGTACTGCTCTACATTCACCAGATCATTTTGCCGCTCGGCGACCATGGCGCGTTCGTAAAGCAGGTCGGGCTGGTCGGGGTAAGTTGCAAGGCCCTGTTCAAGTTCGGTGATGGCCTGGGTGGGTTGTTCGCGGGCTTCGGCCAGTTGTGATTTGGCCAGGGTGAGTCGCACGGCGTCGTCTTCGTTGCCCGCTTTGAACTGGTTAAGTACGCGGCTGGCGGCCATGAGGTTGCCCTGCTTTTGAAAGAGGGCAGACTTTTTGATCTGGATTTCGAGATCGCTGCTGGCATACGGCGCAGAATCCAGCCAGCGCAACGCACCGGCGTAATCTTTTTTGTCCAGGGCCATGTCAGAGAGAGTGGCGTGGATGAGTGACTCATTTTGACGCTCTGCTGCGGGCATGCGCTGAAGGTACACCTCAAAGTGCCGCACTGCCTCGCTGTAGTTGCCCAGTTTGCTGAACACAAAGCCCAGGCTGGAATACAGCGGGTAGTTGTCGGGCTGCAGGGCAATCATCTCGGTGAACCGTTCGCGGGCTTGCTCCCATTGTTCAAGTTGTGTGTGGTTGCGGGCCAGGTAAAGCCGTGCACCGAACCATTTCGGGTGCTCGGCCGCCAATTGAGCCATCATGGCCATGGCCTGGGCGGGGGCGTTGTCACGCTTCTCCATGAACTGGGCCAACTGCACATAGAAACGCTCTTGCGGCAGGCGCTTGATGACGTTTTGCATGTGTTCCACGGCCTGCGCGTGTTGCTCGGACGCGTGGGCGATTTGGGCAAGCAGGTTTTGTGCTTCGGGGTCGTCTGCGTTGTTGCCAAACAGGGCAATGCCTGTTTGATAGGCCTTGGCTTTGTCTGGGATGCGCATCAGCATCTCGAGCGCAACCCGTTCAGGTGTTGCCGCAGCAATGCCCGGGTGCGCATCTTCGCTTTTTTGGAGCGTGGCAATGTAAGCGCGCAGAGCTGGCAATGCATCGTCCACGCGATTGGTGCTCAATTGAAGCAACATCACGGTGCGACTGGCCTGTGGGTCGGTGGGGGCCAGCTCTGCCCACACCAGTGCAGCCTGCAAGCCCAGGTCGGCCTGGCCTTCGTTGAGCGCCAGTTCAACCGCCCGGCGCGCAAGCTCGGGGCTTTTTTGTTGTTTGGCGGCCTCGGAATAGGCAAGCGTGGCCGAGTAGGTGTCGCCCCGCTGGCTGGCCAGTTCTGCGGTGAGCAATGCAAAAAGCGGGTCTTCTTTCACCAGTTGCGCAACGCGCGCTTGATAGGCTTTCTGGTTCAACTCGGGCAGGTTCTGCCCATCGGTCAAACTGCCTTCCGGATTGACTGGGGTGGAGGCGCAGCCTGCTAACATAGCGCCTATCAACAACAAGCCCCAGCCCGGTGCAGGCCATTTAAAACAAGTCATACTGATGAACCCAATTGAATGTCTGGTCAAACCCATTCCTTTTTTATCACATTAACCCTTGCAGGTGGGTTGATGCCCCCGGCAGCCTGAGTTTGTTATCACTATGCCCGAATTGCCCGAGGTCGAAATCACCAAACGGGGCGTGGCCCAACACTTTGAAGGGCAACGCTTGCTGAAATGCACGGTGCGTGAGCCGCGCCTGCGCTGGCCTGTGTCTGCCGATGTGTTGCGTTGCGAAGGCGAGGTGCTTGAGCAGGTGTCGCGACGCTCCAAATACATGCTGATGCACTTTGGCCAACATGCGCTGGTGGTGCATCTGGGCATGTCTGGTTCTATGCGGATCGTGGATGAACACAGCCCCTGGGAAAAGCACGATCACATTGAGTGGCATTTTGGTGCCAAGGTGCTTCGCTACAACGACCCGCGCCGGTTTGGCAGCGTGGAGTATGTGCATGCGGTGCCTGGTTGGCAAACGCAGTACACCCGTTTTGGCCGTTTGGGGCCAGAGCCTTTTGAGGCGGCATTTACCCCAAGTGGACTGTTTGCGGCCACCCGCCGCAAGAAGGTGTCGATCAAGGCCTTGTTGTTGAGTGGCGAGGCGGTGGTGGGCGTTGGCAACATTTATGCATGCGAGGCTTTGTTTCGGGCGCGGATTCGACCTGGCAAGGCTGCCGGGCGGATCAGCCGCCAGCAGGCGGATGCACTGCACTCGGCGGTGGTCGCTGTGCTGGGCGAGGCGATTGAGCGCGGGGGGTCAACCTTGCGGAATTTTCAGGCGATTGATGGCGAGTTGGGGCATTTTCAATTGCACTGCGATGTGTATGGCCGTGAAGGTGAAATGTGTCACCGCTGCAGGGGTGTGGTGAAGCGGCGTGTCATGAGCCAGCGCAGCACCTTTTATTGCGCGGGTTGCCAGACGTGAAAATGAAAACGGGCCCTGGCATGTGCACAAAGCTTTTGACCGGCGAGGCGTTTGCCCGCGCCTTGGTGACCTGGCAGCAAAGCCATGGCCGCCAGCATTTGCCCTGGCAGCACACGGGCGATGCGTACAAGGTCTGGCTCAGTGAGATTATGCTGCAGCAAACCCAGGTGAGCACGGTGTTGGCGTATTACGCCCGCTTTCTGGAGGCTTTTCCCACGGTGGCGGATTTGGCTGCTGCGTCTGAAGAGACTGTGATGCATTTGTGGGCTGGTTTGGGTTATTACTCCCGTGCCCGCAATTTGCACGCATGTGCCAGGCAGGTGGTGGCCCAATATGGTGGGCAATTTCCACGCACGGTGAACGAGTTGCAAAGCTTGCCGGGCATTGGGCGTTCAACAGCGGGTGCGATTGCATCGTTGGCCCACGGTGTGCAGGCCCCGATTCTGGATGGCAATGTGAAGCGGGTGTTTTGCCGCTATTACGCTGTGGACGGGAACCCTGAGCAAAGCGCGGTGCAAAACCAGTTGTGGCAGATTGCCACGGCCAATGTGCCGTCGGAGCGCGCTGGCCAGTACAACCAGGCGCTCATGGATTTGGGGGCCACCTGTTGCACGCCCAAAAAGCCAAACTGCAAGGCCTGCCCGCTGATGCAGAGTTGCGAGGCTTTGCGCATGGGCATGGTGGATCTGTTGCCCACGCCCAAGCCCAAAAAGCCCAGGCCCAATCTGCATTTTGTTGCTTTGATTGTGCGCACACCCGCCGGCGGTTTGGGCATGCGCATGCAAAAAGAAAAAGGGGTGTGGTTTAAATTGTGGACACCGCCTTTGGCCGTGTGGGAGCCTGCTGGCGGCGTGCCGGCTTTGCAGGCGCAATGCCTTGCCTGGGTGGCGGAGTTCGGCCTGGATGCTCACCATGCGCAGCAATTGCACAAGCAATGCGAGACGCTGTTGACCCAAGCTTGGTTGGTTCATGAACTGACGCATCGCAAAATGCATTTCCGGGTTTTGACTTTGGAGGTGCCCAGCAATGCCCTGTTACCTGGCCTGGCCTTGGCATTGCCAACAGAACTGCCGGTGCCAAAAATTGTGCACAAACTGTTGATGCATGCTGACGGCGTTTGTGTTTCAGGTGCCGATGGCGCGGTGGCGAATCAAGACACTCTCGATTTCGGGCAGGGAATCTAGTGTGAAACGTTGCGCCAGTGTCTCGGCCACAAAAACCGACCGGTGTTGCCCGCCCGTGCAGCCGATGGCCACGGTGATGTAGCTGCGTTGTTCATTGAGGTAGGAGGGCAGCCATTTGCGCAGGTATTGTTCAATGTCGGCGATCAGGTCGCTGCTGCGCGCATCGGCCCGAATGAATGCCTGCACAGCAGCGTCTTTGCCTGTGAGCGGGCGCAGGCTTTTGTCGTAGTAGGGGTTGGAGAGGCAACGCACGTCAAACACCAGGTCTGCATCGCTGGGCAATCCCTTTTTAAATCCGAATGTCTCAAACACCAGTGTGATGCGTGCGGTGTTGCTTTCAACGGTCTCAAGCACCCAGCGGCGCAGCGCATTGGGCAGAAGCCCAGTGGTGTCTATCCCGCTGGCCAGTGTTCGCAACGGCTCCAGGGCTTCGCGCTCGGCCGCCACGCATTCTTGCACGGTGGCTTGTTCACCCAGCCTGGCGCTCATGGGGTGCCGTCGACGTGTTTCGGAATACCGTGTGACCAGCGTTTCGTCGTCGGCATTCAGGAACAGCACGCGCACGTCGGTGCCGTTGTCCCGCAGTGCTGCAACAATTTGGGGCACATCGACAATGTCCCGTCCTGTGCGCGCGTCGGCAGCAATGGCCACGTGGAGCATGCCCTCGGATTCCAGGCGGCCAAGCACTTGTGGAATGAAGGAGGGTGGGAGGTTGTCGATGCAATAAAAGTTGGCGTCTTCGAGTGCTCGAATGGCCACGGATTTTCCTGAGCCCGACAAACCCGTGACCAGAACAACTTTCATGTGCGCCTCATTGTGATTCAGTCCTGGCCTACGTCCAGATCGTGGTC
>DASUEC010000105.1:0-5601 GCA_036275255.1 Limnobacter sp.
ATTTTGTTGCGTTCTGTGAGAATGAGGCCTTTGAGGAAGCGCATCTGTGCGTCGTTGGGGCGTGTCGCCAAAAACGCATCGGCACGCGCCAGCGCTTGGTCGTATTGGCCCTGCTGAATCAGTCGTGTCACTTCATCGGCCTCGTTGGCCATGCTGGGCGCTGCACCGGCCACGGCCAGGCCCAAAAGGGCGCACAAAAGTGCCGTTTTGCCTTTGGAAATAAAACTGCTGCGATTGATTTTATTAGCCTGCATTCGCTTGTGCCTTTGCGGGGATCCCCGGTTCATCGGATTGGTGGGTAAATCTCAAACTGTGTAAATGATATACTCGAGCGCTATTGTAACAAGCCCCAGAGCGGGTTGATTGGAAAATTCCCTACGGATGCATTTACCAATTGGCCTGCGGTCCCTCGGATGGCCGCCACCTCTTTTTCTAAAGCCTCATGAAATCGTCTCTCCACATTTACAACTCAATTCTAAGGAAAAAGCAGGCTTTTTCGCCCATCGACCCCCAGAACGTGCGCATGTACGTGTGTGGCATGACCGTCTACGATTACTGCCACCTCGGCCACGCCCGTGTCATGGTTGTGTTCGATCTGCTAAAACGTTGGCTCAGGGCCAGTGGTTACCCGGTCACCTACGTGCGCAACATCACCGACATTGACGACAAGATCATTCGCCGCGCCGTGGAAAACGGCGAAAGCATCCGCAACCTGACAGACCGGTTTATTGCTGCCATGCATGAGGACGCCGACGCCTTGGGCATCGAGCGACCTGACCACGAACCAAGAGCCACTGAGTATGTGGCACAAATGCAGGCCATGATTCAAACTTTGATGGACAAACGCCTGGCGTACCGGGATGACTCCGGCGATGTGAATTTTGCGGTGCGGGCCTTTCCGGAATATGGTCGTCTGTCGGGCAAGAGTCTGGATGAGCTGCGGGCGGGAGAGCGCGTTGGTGTCTCTGACACCAAAAACGACCCCCTCGACTTCGTGTTGTGGAAAAGTGCCAAGACCGGGGAACCGGCAGATGCCAAATGGGAATCGCCTTTTGGTACTGGTCGCCCGGGATGGCACATCGAATGTTCGGCCATGAGTTGCGAGCTGCTTGGCAACACTTTCGATATTCATGGAGGCGGGGCAGATTTGCAGTTTCCGCACCACGAGAACGAAATCGCCCAGAGCGTGGGCGCCACTGGCGAGGGTTTTGCCCAGGTCTGGATGCACAACGGGTTTGTCCGAGTGGAGAGCAACGGCCAATCCGAGAAAATGTCCAAGTCCCTGAACAATTTCTTCACGATTCGGGACATCCTCAAGGTTTACGACGCAGAGGTGGTTCGTTTCTTCATTTTGCGCGCACAGTATCGCAGCCCCCTGACATACTCCGAGGGCCACGTCCAGGACGCGAAAGCCGCTTTGGGGCGTTTGTACAATGCTGTGGGCGACGTTCAGCCTGTAAGCATCATCGACTGGAGCCTGGACTTCGAAGAGCGTTTTGCACAGGCCATGAACGATGACATGAATACCCCAATGGCCGTGTCTGTCCTTTTTGAAATGGCCAATGAAGTGAATCGGACGGTTGACTCGGCCTTGGCTGCGCGATTGAAAGCCCTGGCTGGTGTGCTTGGCTTGCTGGGTCGCACTGCAAGCGCCTATGCCAAGGCCGGTGTGGGAGGCGACGATGGCATGAGCCAAGCCGACATTGAGTTGCTGATTGCCGCCCGCACCCAGGCCAAGGCAGACCGCGACTTTGCCAGGGCCGATGACATTCGGCAGCAGTTGCTCGATGTGGGTGTGGTGCTGGAAGACAAGCGGGGCGGTGCCACCGAATGGCGTCGCGCCTGAGTCTGGATCCTGAGGCCCCCGCATATTGGCAGCAAGCCTGCCAGGCCTTGATGCGCCTGCACCCGGTTTGGCAAAGCCTGATTGAGCGCCACAGCGAACGCGCTTTGCGATCGCGAGGGGCGCCATACGAGACACTGTTGCGCTCTCTGGTGGGCCAGCAAATCTCGGTGAAGGCCGCCGATGCGGTGTGGGGCAGACTTTTGCAGGCGCTGGGCGAACGGATTGAGAGCAGTCAAATGCTTGCCTTAACGGACGAAGCCCTGCGTGCCACCGGCCTGTCGCGACAAAAGGTGTTGTATGCGAGGGCCCTGAGCGAGTTTGAACAGCGAGGTGGCTTGGAGATGGACACCCTGGTCGCACTCGATGATGCTGCCTGCATGAAGCACCTGTGCCAGGTCAAGGGCATTGGCCCATGGACCGCACAAATGTTTCTTATGTTTTGTTTGCGCAGGCCCGATGTGTGGCCTGTGGATGATTTGGGGGTGCAGCGCGGCATCTCCTTGCAATTTTTTGAAGGGCAACCCATCGGGCCCAAAGAAGCACTACAATTCGGGGAAAAATTAAAACCCTGGCGAACCGTGGCGGCGTGGTATTTGTGGCGCAGCCTGGATCCCGCCGTGGTGGATTATTAAGAGAACCTCATGAAGCAAACATTTCTGGATTTTGAAGCACCGATTGCTGAGCTGAAAAACAAGATTGAAGAGCTCCGGCTGGTGCAGGATGGCTCCGCGGTGGACATCTCGGAGGAGATTCGCCGCCTGGAGTCAAAAAGCGACGGTTTGACCAAAGAGCTTTACGCCAAGTTAACCCCCTGGCAGGTCTCGCAGGTTGCCCGTCATCCTCAGCGCCCGTACACGCTGGATTACATTGAGCACGCTTTCACCGATTTTCACGAATTGCATGGTGATCGGCACTTTGCCGATGACCCCTCCATTGTGGGTGGCCTTGCTCGTTTGGATGGTGATGCCGTGATGGTGATTGGTCACCAGAAGGGGCGCGATGTGAAGGAGCGCACATTCCGCAACTTTGGCATGTCTCGCCCTGAGGGTTATCGCAAGGCTTTGCGCTTGATGAAAACCGCCGAGAAGTTTGGTTTGCCCATCGTGACCCTGGTCGACACTCCGGGTGCATACCCTGGCATTGATGCCGAGGAGCGCGGGCAATCTGAGGCAATCGGCCGCAACCTCATTGAAATGGCGCAAATCCAGGTTCCCATTGTGAGCGCCATCATTGGTGAAGGTGGCTCTGGAGGTGCTTTGGCCTTGGCTGTGGCAGACCATGTCATCATGCTCGAGTACGCAACCTACTCGGTCATTTCGCCCGAAGGGTGCGCCTCCATTTTGTGGCGTAGCGCTGAACGTGCGCCCGACGCTGCCGAGGCCCTGGGCATTACCGCCAAACGCCTGCGTGATTTGGGCTTGGTCCAAGAGATTGTCAAAGAGAGTTTTGGCGGAGCGCACCGTGACCATGCCCAGACAGCACAAAACCTGAAGGCCTCCATCAGGTCAGCCCTCAACCTGCTCACCACTTACAAGCCCAAAACACTGCTCGATGCTCGGCACGATCGCTTGATGAGCTACGGGCATTTCAAGGTCAGCAAATAAAGCAGCCATGCAGGCCACTTCCAATGACGCCGTGGCCAGTGCAGTGAGCATGTTTGCAAGGCAGGCGGCTCACTTGCCTCAGCCTTGGGTGGTGGGGCTGTCGGGCGGCCTGGACTCGACAGTGCTTTTGCATGCGCTTCATCAAGCGGGGCTTGCTCTGCATGCCTTGCATGTTAACCACCACCTGCAGAGCGCAGCCCAAAGCTGGCCCGCCCATTGCCGCTCGGTGTGTCATGGTTTGGGGGTTGCGCTGGACGTGCTGGATGTGAATGTGGATACCCGGAAGGCCAGCCTGGAGGCCGAGGCCCGCAAGGCGCGTTACCAGGCCATGGGCGCGTGGATGCAATCCAACAACCGCTTTTTGTTGCTGTGTGCACATCATCAAGATGACCAGATTGAAACGGTGCTGATCCAGTTGCTCCGGGGGCAGGGCGTTCGGGGCTTGGCTGGCATGTCTGCTTTGGGAGGATGGCCGGCAGCCACGTCTGGCTCTGGCGCTGATCTACGTATTGGCAGGCCTTTGCTGGGTTTAAGCAAATCGGATCTGCATGCTTATGCGCAACGCCATGGCCTGGCCCATGTGGAAGACCCCAGCAACAGCAATTTGCACATTCGCCGCAACTGGCTGCGTCATGCCTTGCTGCCACAGTTGGAGGCTCAGTTTCCTCAAGCCCGCAAGGGCATTCTCGATTTGGCGGAGCATTTTCAGGCACACTACCGTGAAAGTGATGGGCGGGTGGCCTCTGAGCTGGCTCGGTTGACTGGCCCGAGTGGCCAGCTTGACCTTCAAGCGTGGGGTGGCCTAAGCACACAGGCTCAGCGCGAGCTGCTTCATGCGTGGCTGAAACTGCAGGGCGTGCGTTGTGGGCAGGCCAAATTGCTTGAGTTGCAACGCCAGCTCGCGCTGCCACAAGGCGGTAAACGCCAGGTGGCACATGGTTGGTGGGTGCAAGTGCGCATTCGCCATGCAAAACTACACAAGGAGTCCGTTTGATTGCCCCCGATTTAGCCCAGATTGATCCTGAACACATCGCCCAGTGGCTGGAGGCCACCGGTCAGTTCAAGGTGCTTCGGCGCATCGCGATGCGCAAGCACTTTGGTGGCCAGGTGCAGCAGCCTGTGAAGGTGCTGGTGGTGGACACCGAGACAACCGGGCTGGATTTTGAGACCAGCGAACTGATTGAAGTGGGCGCCATATTGCTGGAAGTGGACCGGGACACTGGGGTCATTGGGGCGTGCCTGGGCAGTTTTGGAGGTTTGGAAGAGCCCAGACAAGCCATCACCCCAGAGAACTCGGCGATACATGGCATCACCAACGAGATGGTCCGCGGATTGCGTTTTGATGAAGCGGCTTTCCAGGCCTTGTGTGAGCAAGCCGAGTTGTATGTCGCACACAATGCTGCATTTGACAAACCCTTCTTGTTGCGCCGTTTTTCATGGCTTCAAGGCAGCGTGTGGGCCTGTACATTCCGGGAACTGCCCTGGACCACCGAGAGTTATTCTGGCCGCAAGCTCGAGTATTTGCTTGCAGACTGTGGCTATTTTCATGGTGCACATCGGGCCGTTGAAGACTGCAATGCCTTGGCGCATGTGCTTGCCTTGCCGCTCAAAACATCCCAACGCATGCCAATGCAGGTGTTGTTTGAGAGTGCCAATGAGCCGATCTACCAGATTGCTGCGCTCAAGGCTCCCTTTGAGAAAAAGGATTTTTTGAAGGCCAAGGGTTTTCGATGGAATGCGGAAGACCGGGTGTGGGAAATTGAGGCCGTTGGCTTTGCCGAGGGCAAAGAGATCATTGAGTGGCTGCGTGAGCAGGTATACTGCACCACACAAAAAGTGATGCTGGGCTTTCGCATTCAGGCTGGGAAAGACCGTTACTCGGGCGGTCAAATCAAGCAGCAGTTCAAAGAGGTTTAAACCCCATGGCCCGCGTGTATCCCAGTGAATTCAGCAGCCTTTTGCTGGATGGTGCCGCCGCGCGCGAGCGGGATTTGTTGCTTGTTTTGCAGCGGCAACTCCCCGAGGACCACACGATTTATCATGGTCTGCATTGGTCCCGCCTTGAGCATGGCCTCACGGTCCTGGGGCGTATCCAGTTTTTGGTGTTGTGTCCCTCAGGGCTATTGATTGCCATTTTGATGAAAACGGGTT
>DASUEC010000106.1:0-6904 GCA_036275255.1 Limnobacter sp.
TCGCGATTGACATCAAACAAACGAACCTGCACGGTTTGCTCGGTAAAGTCCACGCCGTCGCTCACCCGGAACTTGAAGGCGTAGGGACGCTCGGTTTCTGTGGCGTTGTTGACCGCATCAAAATCGGGGGTCCATTCAAAGTAACCGCTTGTGGGATCAAAGAACACACCGCTTGGCAATTGCTCATCAAACACCAGGCTAAGCCGTGTGGAATCGCCGTCGCGATCAACACCGTTGACGACGAAAGACACGGTTTCGCCTTCGAAGGCCAATTGCCTGGGCAATGCGAGGATTCTGGGCACCTGATTGACGTTCTGAACCCGCACAACCAATGTGCGGGTGAATTCTGCCACACCATCGGATGCGCGCACTTGAAGACTCCAAACGCCCGGCACACCAGTGTTCGATGCTTGAGCGTCGAGCAGACCGGGAATCCACTCCAAGCGCAGCTCACGACCGTTTTGCGAGGGGCTTAGCTGTGCGCCAGCCGGCAAGCCGGTGACCTTCCACTGCAGAAAATCGAGATCTGCATCGGATGCAAACAAACGAACCGACAGTGGTGTGCCCTCCTGGGCCTGAACCGCAATGTCTTCTTGAACGCTTGGCGTGATCGACAAGGCCTGACCGTTGACCTCCACACCAAACAGTTGCGGTGCCTCGTTGGATTCGCGCACCACAATGCGCAGTGTGTGGTTGGTTTGGTTCGGTTTGGGGTTATCGGGCGTTGCATAGCCGGAGTCCCTTGGCGGCAGGCCACGGTCGGTTACCGCAATGGCAATGTCGTAAATGCCTGCAACCGCTGCGGACGGCGTCCAGGCGATCGACGCCTGGCCATACTGGGGCCGCTGGGCAAACACCGCCCCTGCAGGCAAACCATCCACCTGCCAAGTCAGTTCGTCCTGATCCAGATCGGTGGCCAGCAGATCGATGGTCAGTGGCTGACCAGCCAGCGCCACCACTTGGCGTGGGGCGGTGATGACAGGCGCCTCGGACACACTGCGCACTGTAAGTACAAAGGTTTTTACATCGGCCAAACGGGCAGATTGTGCCCCGTGGCCGTCGTCGTAGGCAGCAACGGTGATCACATGATCGCCACGATCACCCTCGCCCGGGCTGAAGCGCAACACACCAGCCGCTTGCCCATTTTCAAGGCCTGTTTGCTGGATGAACTGTGCAAAACGTGGCAAACCATCCAATTGAATGGTGACCGCATTGCCGTCCAGATCTGTGGCAAACACGGGAACGTCCAGCACCGCACCCCGGTCAACAAAGGCGTTGCCCATGTCGCCCACGATTGGGGCTCGATTGGCATTTTCAACCACGATGGGCACGATCAATTCGCTGCGCGCAGGCACACCCGTGCCATCGCCATCGTCGGTGGCCAACACGGTGACTACATATCGCCCGGCTTGTTGATAACCAGGTGTCCACACCAATTCCAGGGTTTCAGCATCAAACTCAGCCCCTTCGGGCAGACCAGTCACGGTGTATTGCACCGTGGCGGGTGTTGACGCCTCTTCGGCCACACCAGAACCCACGCTGGTTCGCATCTTGGGCCAGAACTCCGGATTGTCCGGATCAAATGCAAACACGCTGACGCGCAAAGGCTGCCCTTCCAGCACGGTCCAGGTTTCGGCTGGCAAGAACTGGGGTGCACCGTTGGCGTTTAGCACCTCAAAGTCAATCCGCTGGTTTCGACGGGTGGTTTGCGTGTCGCCATTGGCCTGTGTCCAGGTGGTGACTGCCGTAAACTCCAGGCTGTAATTTCCCTGCTGAGTGAATTCTGGCGTCCAGTCCAGCCAACCGGTTTCGGGGTTCAAGCTGGCGCCAATCGGAAGCAATCGGGATTCAAACTCCACTTTGCCTGTTGCCCCATCGGCCTGCACCAGATCGCCAGGCAATTGGGCTTGCAGCTGCAGGGTGTGTCTGCGGCCCTCCAGCAACACCTGCTTGGGCGCTGGCTGGATTGTGGCCACAGGGTAGCCTTGCTCAACGATCAATTTGAATGTGGCGCTGGTGGTTCGCTTGCCGTCCGATACCAGCACTTTGATATTGTTGTATTCACCCGCCTGGTCGTAACCGGGCACCCATGAAAACACGCCCGTCTTGGCATCAAACCGTGACCCAGCCGGTGCACCAGCCATGGAGACGGTCAATACATCACCATCCATGTCCGACGAGATGATGGGCAGCACGAAGGGCTGCCCCTCCAAGAGGCGGAACTCGCTGCCCACACCGAGCACGGGCGCATGGTTGCCGCCAGTGACTGCGATGGTGTAGTACCTGTATGCAGCGCTGCCGCGGTTGTCTTGCACGCGCACCAACACCTCGGTCTTTGCGTCGGCATTGGGGCCCACCAGCCAATGGAGCCTTGCTCGACTGGTGTAACCGAGACTTTCAGCACGCACATCGCTGCTTGGGGTCAGTGTCATGCCGGGTGGAGCCTGAATCAACTCCCAGAAGAAGGTTCGACCATCGGCATCGTAGGCCTGTATGTCGGCGGACCAGGTTTGCCCCACAGAGGCAACAGGCAGCTCAAATCCTTCTTCATCAAACAGGGTGTCGGTCAAGGGCACACCCAACTGCGGTGGCGTATTGCCTTGCGGGTAGGCGTATACACCGTGACCCAAAGTGGCCTTCACCAAATCAGCCATGCCGGCGCGGCTTGCAAATGTGGCGGCGGGCACCATGGACACCGTGACAGGTGCAAGGCTTGAGCCTGTTTTAAGCCGACCTCCAGCAGCCACCAAGGCTGTGTTTAGGTTCAACATCCACAGGCTGGATTGGTCGCCTGTGCCCTGCACGCCTGAATCGATTGAACCGGCGAAGTACTGGCCTGGATCCAGCAACAAGGTGATTGGGCCCAGCAGGTCGTCGTCCCCCACATTGCTGACCACCACATCGTAGCTGACGGCACCCGTGGCACGGTCTGCCCGCGTGTTTGAAAACTGCAGACGGAGTTGTGCTGTCAAGTCGTTCAGCGCTGTGAAATTGCTGATGAACGAGGTCTCCATCGGCAACTCTGCATCGCTTTGCAAGCGTGCGCGAATTTCAAGTTGGTATTGGCCAGCGGCTAGGCGATCCAACTCTAGCCAGGCCGTGTTGCGCGCGGGGTCCCAGGTGACCGCTTTGGGCAGATACACCGACGATGCGTTGTTGCCCAGTGCGGACAAGGCATAGTTTTGCACATTCAACACGCTGCCCAGTTCCTCACCCGTGCCCACCAGCATGGCCTGGTCAAACACCACCCCAATGCGCTGCAGGGGCAAAGGCACCAACGCACCATCGGGCACGGTGACGGCCTGCACCACAGGCGCTTTGGCCAGAGCAATTTCGTCCACGTGGCTGGTTTGTGCCACCAACACACGCCCGTCCCGCGTGGCCACCACGGACTCACCGCGAGAACCACCCTTGGCCAGCTGCAACACCCGGCGACTGTCGAGCTCAATCATCCACAATTGCGCATCGCGTGCTGCCTCTGCGCTGCCCCCCGCGGGCTGTTGGGACGTGTTGCTGGAGGCAAAAAGCAACCCCGCCATGGCGCTGCCTGCATGCCCAAATGCGATGCTGTCAATGACTGCATTCAAGCGGTACTCCAGCTCACCCCGCCCTTGGGTGCGGCCAGTCATTGGGAAACTCACAACGTCGGTGGTTGGGAAGCCCGATGCAGCGGTGATTTCAGTGCCCGACCAGCGCACTGCCCACAGGCGTTTGTCTGGACCAAAGGCCAGATCGCCCACGCGCATGCTGCTGAAAGTGCGCCACAACGGCTCGCCCTCTTGAGCACTGGCAGGATTGAATACCTTGATGCCATCACCGAAAGACACATACAGCTCGCCCGTTTCGGGATGAATCGCCATGGCGTGCGTCATGGGTGCATCGGCCGGGCCAGCCACCGTGCGCACCACGGCACCAGTGCCAGCATCGACTTGCAACAACACACGGCCGGTCATCACCCACAACTGCCCGAGCGCATCCACCGCCATGTCGACGATGGGCTCACTCAGTTCAAAGAGGGGGGTGGTGCTGCGTCCGCCCTTGTTGGCGAACGCAAACACTTCGTTGCGCAGGGCTCCTGCACTGACCAGTATCCGGCCGTCTGGCAGTTCAACCATGGCCTGCGCACCAATGCCAGCCTCGCTTTGCTCAAAGCCACTTGCAAAGGATTTGGCAGCAAAGGGTGCCAGCACTTGTTTAAAGTCGCCCGTCTGCTGCCTGGCCACATGGCCTGGCAACAATTGGCTGGCCTTTTGGAAGTCGGCATTGGCGGGGTAGTCGCGGTCTTCTGGGGCGCGGGGCACCTCTCCGGTTTGGCTGACTTGCTCCACCACGCCCAAGGTGTCCAACACGGCTTGGCGGGCACCGTCGTCAGGCAACACGGCGTTGGCCACTGAGGCAGCCTCGCGGTTGCCTGCATTGTCGGTGGCCACGGCGATGAACTCATAGCGGGTGTTGGGGTTGCCCACAAACACCATCTGACTGGTTGCCGGTGGAACCTGGCGCTGCCATATCTTGAAGTCGCCGCCGTTTTCTGCCACGTACAAGGTGACACCCTTGACACCGCTTGCATCATCGGACGCCAGCCACTTTAGATCGTACACGGATTGCCCCAACGGATTGTTGCCCAGGGAGCGAACCGTCAGTGCCGTGCTGGGTGAGCCTGCATCCAGCGTCACCGAGGTGAGCTCGCTGTCGATGGCGGGAAGATCATCCAGCAATACGCGCGCCTTGGCATCCAGTGTAGAGCCTGTGGTGGCCGTGGCCAAAGCCTGAACCGTGTAACTGACCGACCCACGCTTCTGGGCTTTGCGATCGGAGTCCGAGGCACCGACCACCGATTGCAACAACCCCCGCGTGGCGTCTTGGAGCACTTCCCCAGTGTCGGGGTCGATGGCCTGAATTAGCCAGGTGATCACACGCTCTTGGAGTTCAACACCGGCGCTGATGCGCAAGATGAATCCTTTGCTGCCAGAAAAATCGAAGTCTTGCTGAAAGTTGACCTGATCGCTTGGCACATGGATGTTGATGTCACCAATTTTGATGTTGCCAATGCGAACAGTGCGCAAATCCAGATCGGAATCCAAAGACTGAACCACTCGAATCTGCCCGGTGGGTGTTTCAGATGCACTGCCAAACTGGATGGTGTAGGGCAAGGGCGCGTTGGCAGGCACATATTGTTTGTCGCCCTCGCCTTGCACGCCTTGCGGCCCACGAATGCTCACATCGTCCAAGGTGCTCTCTGTAACCGAAGCAATCAGGTCGAGATAACGGGACAAGTTCACCGGTTTACCAGGCACCGGACGGAATTTCTCGTCCAGAAGGCCCATGTTGCGCAGGTGCTCCAGTTCTGCCAATTGGCCGGCATACACCATGAAGTTGATGAAATGGGTGTCGCGCACAGCCCCTTGGTCATAATCAGCCGGGTTGGCCATGACAGGCACAGGGCTGGTGACCACCCCATCCTGGGTTTCACGAATTTCGTGGTATTCAAAATCAACCACCTTGGCATTGCGATCGCCAGCGTGTTTGGCAGTGTCGCCGTACCATGCCTGCACTTGGCTGAAAAAGGCTGCGATGTCGGCCTGGGTTTTGTACACTGTGCCGGCTTTGCTGAGCAAAATTCCCGAGGCCAAGGTTGCGTTGAGACTAAGCACCTTGGTGGATTCTCGGATGGGCGGTGCTTCGTCTGCAGGCCGCAACATGCCTGCTGCCTCCAGTGCACCCAGCCAGCCTTGAACCCACTGGTCTTCGTCGGCCGCCAGGGTTTGCAGTTCAACAGAAGCATCTTTGTCTGCCAGGATGGCAGAACGCAGGGCACGGGCATGTTTGCTTTGTTCAGCTATGAACTCTGCGCGGGTAAGCGCCGTTGCCGCCGCAACCACGTTGAAACGGAATGGCAGGGATGCTGCTTCCATGATCGTGATGTGTTCATTGGGCTCACGCGAGAAGAATTTGCGGGTCAGCCCTGGAGAAATCTTGTTCAAATCGCCCGGACCGTTGTCCAACAAACCTTGCGCCTTCCACTCGGGGTTGAGTGCATACAGCTTGTCGCGCAACCCCGGGAAGTCATACTCGGCCCACTCCTTGAAACCCGGATAGGTTTGAACATTAAAGCTCATGCCCGCGAACCCACCCGCGGGTACATCGAATGCATACCCAGGTGCCAGGTTGTAGCCATTGGTGTTGACCACCCCATCCAGACTGGCCCAGGCGATGTCTTTGCGGGGGGTGCCGTTGGTGGGTGTTGGCCCGTAGGCCTGGGTGTTGCCAGCGGCGTCTACCGTGGCGCCATCGGGCCTGCCAGCCACGTTGGTGCCAAACACAACGAAGGGGAGGCGCAAGCCCTCCAGCAAGGGCTCGCTGTAGCCCATCTCGGTGGCACCAAAATCGAAGCGGACATAGGGCGTGTCGACGTTGGTGAGGCTTTGCAATGACACGCTGTACACGGCACCGGCGCCCGGCTCAATCGTTCTGTCACCCCCCAAACCGATGGTGACATCGGCCTCAATGCCGCGCTCAATCAGCAAGCGTTGTGCCTCGGTGATGCGCTGCCCATCCGGGTTGATCACTGTGACGTCGTACAAGCCTTTGGGGAAATTTCGGGTGTCAAAAATTGCTCGGATGTGCGTGCTGTCCAACACTTGCCAGCGCGTGGGCTCCACTTCAAACACACCGGGGCGCGAGAGGCGAACCAGTGCACCGGGCTTGAATTGCGCACCACGAATATCCACCGTGACCCAGCGCTGGTCCGCATTGCCAACGCCCATGCGGTCTGGGCTCACCTGCGTGATGGACAGGGGCAAGAGATCTGCTCGCAACACGGCAGGCAACGATGTTCTGTTGGCTGAGGACACCAGCACATAGTAGCTGCCCGCCTTGGTGCCCGGTATAAGCACCGTTTGGT
>DASUEC010000107.1:0-4762 GCA_036275255.1 Limnobacter sp.
ACCTGTCCAAAGACCCGTCGGAAATGCACGACCTGGCTGCGCAGCACCCGGACGTGGTGCAACGTTTGAAAGACAAATGGCTACAAGCGGCGCAGCAATACAATGTGCTGCCGCTGGACGACCGCAATCTGGTGATCAAAATGGTGCAAGACCGCCAGCAAAACGCTTTGCGAGCCAAGTGGACCTTTCACCCGCCGGTGGAGCGCTTGGCACGGGACATTGCGCCCATTGTGTGCGGCTTGAGCCATGTGATCACCGTGAACATTGAACGCCCCACCGGCAAGGAAGATGGCGTGCTGATGGCGCAGGGGGCCAAGTACGCAGGGTGGGTGCTGTACATCCAGAATGGCGAACTGCATTATGAGCAAAGCCTGGTGCCCTACGTGGAGCACTTCAAGGGCAAGGGGGTGTTGCCTGCGGGCAAACTGACGGTGCGGTATGAGCAAACCATGACCGCCCGCCCCTTTGATGGTGAGGGCCGTTTGTATGTGAACGATGTGCTGGTGGGGCAACACACGTTCAAGCGAGTGTTGTTTTCTACGTCCTACGATGGATTCACCCTGGGCAGCGATTTGGGCAACCAGGTGTCTACCCGCTACCAGGGGCATTTCCCCTTCCAGGGGGTGTTGGGGCGGGTGGATATTGACATTGACACCAGCCAGCCCAGCCCGGTAGAAATGTTGCGCTTCCTCAATCAAATGGTGCTCAACATTTAGCATGCGCATACAACTGCCGGGTGGCCAGTGTCAAGTGGGCTCCAACGATCACTATCCTGAAGAACGGCCAGTGCGAATGGCATCGGTGGGGCCTTTTGCCATGGATGCCCACCCCGTTACACGCGCGCAATTTGCGGCGTTTGTAAAAGCCACCGGGTATGTGACCACCGCAGAGCAACAGGGCAGCAGCCATGTGTTTGTTAAAACTGAAGGCCCGGTGGTTTTGAATGACCCCACGCAGTGGTGGAGACCTGTTGCCGGGGCCAGTTGGCAGGCGCCCCAGCTTGTGCTGGATGAACAATGCCCGGTGACCCATGTGAGCCTGCAAGATGCGAAAGCCTATGCCGCTTGGGCGGGTGGGCGTTTGCCTTCCGAAGACGAGTGGGAATACGCCGCTCGCGGGGGCTTGCAGGGCGCCACCTATGCCTGGGGGGATGAGTTTGCGCCCGGCGGGCAACGCATGGCCCATGTGTGGCGTGGCAGCTTCCCCTGGTACCACAGCGACATGGCCCAGCCTGCGCCCGTGCCGGTGCGGCAGTACCCTGCCAATGGGTTTGGTTTGTACGACATGGTTGGGAATGTGTGGGAGTGGACGGTGTCACCGTACCAACGAGGCGTTGGTGCCTGTTGCACGTGCTCACCCACGCAAGATGCCAACGCCTTGTTGACCCTCAAAGGTGGCTCTTATTTGTGCGCCGCCGAGTATTGCTTGCGATACAGACCTGCTGCGCGCATTGGCGCAACGCCATACACCAGCACCGCGCACATCGGCTTTCGCTGCGTTTACTGAGGCTTGCCCGTTCAAGCGGCGGCCATCGCCGCCCGGAAGAAATTGAGGATCTTCACCAGGTCTTCCTTGGCCTCGGGCAGCATGGTGGTCATCACTGGCCAAATGTGGGGCATGCCGGGGCGCGTCAGCAGCTCCGATGCACCCCCGGCGGCCTGGATTTTTTCATGCAATTGGGCGCCATCGCCCAGCAGGCATTCGTCGTCGCTGGCGGTGATCAAAATGGGGGGGAGGTTTTTGACTGCGCCCAGCAATGGTGAGGCTTTGGGGTCAGCTGGGTCGTGGCCGTTCAGGTAGGTTTCGGCGGCCAGTTTTAAAATCAGGGGGGACAACATGCTGTCACTTTTTGCATTGCCCTCAATGGTGGGCGATAGCCGGCGCATGTCGGTGGCCGGGGAGATGAGCAGCGCACCATGCAGGGGCAACTTCTTTTTGGCGGCGTGTTGCACCACGCACATGCTGAGGTTGCCACCAGCAGAATCACCGGCCACCAAAACAGCCTGCCCAGCGGGTGTGTCTTTCACCAAGGCCTCAAAAGCGGCCATGCAATCGTCGTAGGGGGCCGGGAAAGGGTGCTCTGGCGCCATGCGGTAGTCCACAGAAAACACACGCAGCTTGAGCGCCTTGGCGATTGCACCGCAGAAGGGGCGGTACATGGGCGGCCCCCCCGCCACAAACGCGCCGCCGTGGATATACAGCAGCGAGCCTTGCGCATTTTGTGGAATCAGCCACTCGCCCTTCACGCCACCAAGCTTGCCTTTCATGCGCTTGACACCCGAGGGCACCGGGCCCACCAGGTTGGAGATGCCTGTCACCAGCCGGAAGCGCTTCACAAAGCCAGGGGCCTCGCCCTTGAAATTGCGCAGCGCTAACTTGGAAATTTGATTGACTACACTGGCTTGGATGGAAGGCATTTGGAGTCTCCGTGTGTTTGTGTGTGATGAATTTATATCACTGCTCAACCTTGACCTTGTCATGTGCTGGCCGGATGCAATTGATTATTCCGGACAAATGCGTTGGAAGACCTTTTCGGCCCCCCCGCGATGCACGCACAATCTAGCGGCTTGAATACTCACAAAAAATTTGGAGACCCCAGCGATGCACATTGTAGAAGAGGATATTCTGATCATTGGTGCAGGCCTGTCTGGCATCAGCGCGGCTTGCCACTTGCGCAAAGCCCTGCCCATGCGCAGCTTCACCATCCTGGAACGACGCACCAACATTGGCGGCACCTGGGATTTGTTCCGCTATCCGGGGATTCGCTCCGATTCGGACATGTTCTCTTTCGGTTTCAAATTCAAGCCTTGGCGCAACGCCCACTTTTTTTCGCAGGGGGCTGACATTCGTCAGTATGTGCACGAAGCGGCGCTGGAGAACAAGGTGTTCGATCACATTCTGTTTCAGCGCAAGGTGGGCGCTGCCAACTGGAACAGCGAGACCCAACGCTGGGAGGTCAAGGCCGTGAATGAGGCCACTGGCGTGGCGGAGGAGTACCACGCCCGGTTTTTGATGTGCTGTGCCGGGTATTACAACTACGACCAGGGTTATCGCCCGCAGTTTGAAGGTGAAGCGCAATTCAAAGGTCAGATTGTTCACCCGCAGCATTGGCCGGAAGAACTGGATTACACAGGCAAACGGGTGGTGGTGATTGGCAGTGGTGCAACCGCAGTCACTTTGATTCCAAGCATGGCAGACAAGGTGGAACACATCACCATGCTTCAACGTTCGCCCAGCTACATTTTTTCTTTGCCCTCTGTGGATGCGGTGACCCGCGTGTTGCAAAAAACCCTGCCAGCCAAGTTGGCATACAGGCTAAACCGCGCACGCACCATTGGCTTGGCACACTTCATGTTCAAGATCAGCAAGAGCAAGCCTGCGGTGGTGCGCCGCTTTTTGATTGGCATGGTGCGCAGGCAATTGAAGGGCAGCACCGTGGACATCAAGCATTTCACACCCAGCTACATGCCTTGGGACCAACGACTGTGCCTCGTGCCGGATGGCGATTTTTTCAAGGCCCTGCGCAGCGGCAAGGCCAGTGTGGCCACCGACACCATTGACCGCTTTGTGCCAGAGGGCATTGCTTTAAAATCCGGTGAGGTGTTAAAGGCCGACCTGGTGGTGACCGCCACTGGCCTGAATGTGCAGATGGTGGGGGGCATGCAGATGAGCCTGGATGGCGTGCCGGTGAGCCTCAGCGAAAAAATGTTTTACAAAAGCGTGATGCTCCAGGATGTGCCCAACGCCATTGTGGTGCTGGGCTATACCCATGCATCTTGGACGCTGAAAAGCGATTTGGCCAGTGGCTTTGCCTGCCGTTTGCTTGCGCACATGGACAAGCATGGCCATGCCACTGTTGTAGCCCGGGCAGGCACCGTGCCCCAAGTGGACGGCCTGACCGTGTTGGGCGGTTTGAATTCGAACTATTTGAAGCGAGTGGCCAACCAGCTGCCCCGCCAGGGTGCGGAGCACCCTTGGCACAACAAGCAGGATTACTACCACGACAGCAAGGTGCTGCTGGAAGACCCGATTGATGAGCCAGGGCTAACTTTTGAGCCAGCCTTGGGTCAGGATGCGGATTACAGGCGCCGTGCCAAGGGTGGGTCCACACGCACCGAGAAGGGCATGGTGATTTCGTAAATGGTGCCACCCAGGCCAAAGTTGGTGGTGGTGCCATCGGGCAGGGCGCGCTGGTTGGCAATGTAAAGCCGGCGGCCATCGGGCGAAAAGGCTGGCCCGGTCACCTCGGTCCCGCCAGGGTCGCCTGGCAGGCGCAACAGCGGGATGGTGGTGCGGTCTGGCAACAGCACCATGGCGCGCATGTCGCCACCGTCTTCCACCACAATCATCTCGCCATCCAGGGTGACGCAAATGTTGTCCACGCCGATCATGGGTGGCTCGCTATCGTCGACTGGCGAGCCCACCGGGCCATCTTCCGGGTTGTAAATGCTTTCGATGGTGCCGCCCACGGTGTCGATGGCCCACACATTGCTGTCGCCTTTGGTGGTGAAAAACACGAAGTCATTCAAGAACCACACACCCTCATTGCCCGCGAACACGGTGGTCTCTGCCTGATACACCTTGAACTGTGGCGTGCCGTCGTCCACAGCATTCACCCAGCGCACCGGGGTGGGCCCACGCTTGGCAGCATCAACACCCGCGTCCACGGCCAGCACCTGCAATACACCTTTGCTGTAGTCGGGCTTGCCGCCCTCAGGCCAGTCAGCGGCTGAAAAAATGGTGCGGTAAAAGCGGTCTTCGC
>DASUEC010000108.1:0-3141 GCA_036275255.1 Limnobacter sp.
AGGTCGCTGCCGGTTACCACTTCCGGCAGTGGTTTGTTCAACCATCTGGATGCCCAGTAAATGGGGCGGCCGTCAACAAGGCACAATGCTGCATTGTTCAGCACTTGGCGAAAGGCTGGGTTAGATCGCTGCACCATGGTGAGGTTAACGTTGGGCGTGACCACCATTTTTGGGGCATCGGGCTTGTTGCATGCCCAGTGCATCACTGCGCTGACCGCTTGTTGCTGGGTGACTGATGAAAATTCAATGTCAAAAAGTTGCGTGGTCGGAATGTTCATGCGCGTTCGAATTGTGGGGGTGAAGGCTCCGCAGCCTTGGGTTTGAACCAGCGTTTGCCCAGTTCAATAAAAAAGCGCTCGTAGTATTTGGTGGACAGGTAGGCCAACAGCGCGAGCACGGCAAACAAGAGGGGGCGCTTGGCGTATTCGGTGAGTTTGTCGCCCGAGGCGAGCCAGGTGACCAACAAAAAGGGGTGTATCAGATACAGGGCATACGCATGCCGGGACAACCATCTCCAACCCGAATGAGCAAAGGCAAGCGCCGTGCGGGTGCCTGGGTTGTACAGCAGCGCAAGCAGCAGGGCGGTGGTCCACAGCGGTCTGAGTATGGTCAGTTCGAGCACTGGCGGTGCCATGCTGCACACGGCGAGTGCCAGCAAGGGCAAACCTGGCGGACATTGCGCAGCAAACCGCTTCAGCCGGTTTGCCATGGGGGAGGTGCTGTGCCACACCCAGCCCGCCAGCATCGGGATGAGGAGCTCGTCCAGGCGAAAAATGGTGGTGGTGTTGAATATGGCGGCTTGCAGGTAGCGATGCACGGCCAGCAGCAACCCCAGGCCAACAAGCATCAAAACCCCCCGGCGCTTGAAAATGAAAAAAACAATGGCAGCCAGCACATAGAAGTGCACTTCGACACAAACACTCCACAGGTGTTTTGTTTCGGGCAGATAGTGCGCCCGGCTGTGGTTGATCCAGACTGCGGCGTTCAGGGCCAGGGTTTTCGGGTCCACATTGGGCCATTTCCATACAAAGTGGATCAGCAGCACCAGCCAAAGCAATGGGAAAATTCGCAGAAACCGGTTGACAGCAAATTGTTTGATGCCGGGTTCAGTTTGAAGTTTGTGCGCGATCAGAAAGCCCGACAGTCCAAAAAACATGGCCATGCCCATGTGACCTGTCGCGATGTTCAGATCAATCCAGGTTTTTGGGCCAAGCGGCAGCAAATGGCAGGCGAGCACCAGGGCAATGCTGATTGCCCGCACGCCATCCAGTGTTCGCCATGATGCTGCTGGCTCTGGGTTCATGGCATGGTGTTCAACATGTTGGTCTCCCAGGCCCATGCGTGGGAAATGATGGTTTCCAGGGCCGGGTGCTGCGGGGTCCAGCCAAGCCGCTGTGTTGCAAGCGTGGGGTTTGCCACCAGAATCGCCGGGTCACCGGCGCGTCTTGGTTCATCTACAGTCACAATGCGCATGCCAGACACGGCCTCTGCACACTGGATCACCTCATGCACGGAAAACCCTTGCCCGTTGCCCAGGTTGTAGCGCTGGCTTTCAGCTCCCTCCAGCAGGCTTTTCAGGGCGAGCCAGTGCGCGTCACACAGGTCGGTGACATGAATGTAGTCGCGAATGCAAGTGCCATCGGGGGTGTCGTAATCGCGACCATACACGGCAATGTGGGGCCTTCGTCCCGATGCGGCTTGCAGCACCAGCGGGATCAGGTGGGTCTCCGGCAAGTGGCGCTCCCCCAGCTCACCTTCCGGGTCTGCGCCCGCGGCGTTGAAGTATCGCAAGCAGACCGACTTCAGGCCATAGGCCCGGTCGTAGTCTTCGAGGATTTGCTCGATCATCCATTTGCTGCGCCCATATGGGTTGATGGGGTGTTGGGGATGCGCTTCGTCGATCGGGCAATATGCCGGGTTGCCAAAGGTGGCGGCGGTGGAAGAAACGATGAATTTGTGAACACCCGCTCCGCGCATGGCATCCAGCAGATTCAGTGTGTTGCTGACATTGTTTTGGTAATACATGGCGGGCTTGATGACGGACTCGCCCACTTGAATGCTGGATGCAAAGTGCATCACGGCATCAAAGTGCCGTGTTTGGAACAGCGTCTGCAGTGCTTCCCTGTTGGACAGGTCAGCGTGTACAAAGTCGCCATACAGCACGGCGTCCCGATGCCCAGTGCTCAGGTTGTCCAGGGTGGTGATGTGGCAGTGTTGGTGCGCAAGTGCTTTGACCATGTGTGAGCCAATGTAACCCGCACCACCCACCACAAGAATTTTGCTGCCTCTCATGACGGATGGCTCATGTGTTGTGGACGAGGCGCACGCCGTGTTGCACCATCAGCGCGCGGCTTTCGGCGTGCTCGGGCAGGTTGGGCAGAATGGACCATGCCTCCACGCCAGGTGTGCTCGCCAGGTTGATCAGGGCCGAAGACTCGGTCCCGATCAGCTTGAACCGAATGCGCCGTTCGCTGAGTTGGCGCAGCACATGGTCTTCGATGATCAACTGGGTTTTGAGTGGGCGTGTTGCCGTGTGTATGGGCTTCATGCCCCGCGGGTGCGGCAGGTGAACAATGCTTGGGTGGTCGGCAAGGTATTGTTCCACAAGCCGCCAAACATGCTCGGGTGCCTCTGGGGCCGGGCACAAAAAAATGTGTTCTGTTGCATCGGCTGGCTTTTCAGCGCATTGCACCTGCCCGGTTGGGCTGGGGCACAGTTCGATGCGCTGGGTGTTTGGGAAGAGGTTTTTACCGCGGTAAATTGTGTAGTGCCGCGCAGATTTCTCGATGAGCATGTCTTTGTTCAGGGCAATGCCGCAGAGTTTCAAGAACAGCCGCTCTGTCCAGGGCGTGGGCCGGTAATGCTGGGCCGGCGTTGACGCGATGTTGAGCAGTCCGTCGTCGTATGTTTCCAGGCGGGCGGGTTTGCAAGCCTCTAAAATGCACCAGAGGTAATGGTTGATTGAGCAGCTTGTGAGTGCATAAGAGAAGCGCCCGAGTTCAAGAAATTTTTTCATGTAATGTTTTCGCCGCCTGTAGAGGGCGACGTACTTGCCGATGCCCCTCGGATACTCTTCCTTTGGCGGCGTGATCCACAGGGTGTTGGTGCAGAATTCGCTCATCCTGCGGAAGTAGTGGTTCT
>DASUEC010000109.1:0-5376 GCA_036275255.1 Limnobacter sp.
AGGTGCACGGTCACGCCAGTGAAGCTTTGCAACTGTCCAATCAAGCGGGTGCATCCTCTCGCCATGGGCGGGAAAGCGTGCGTCAGGCACGTCACGCCATGGAGGAAATTGGACAGGCATCGGCCTCGCTGGCCAACAGCATCAACAAGCTGGGAGAGCAGTCCGACAACATCTCCAGCATTATTCAAGTGATTCATGCGATTGCCGACCAAACCAACTTGCTGGCCTTGAATGCCGCCATTGAAGCGGCTCGGGCTGGTGAACAAGGGCGGGGATTTGCCGTGGTGGCCGACGAAGTGCGGAAGCTGGCCGAAAAAACCGCAGAATCCACCAAGAGCATTGCCAACCTGATCGCCGGAATTCAGTTGGAGACCAAGGAGGCCGTGTCCCAGGTGCATGGTTGGGCGGACATGATCGCCAATGGCCAAGCCTCATCCGGACAGGCGGACCAAAACATGGAGTCGATCAGCACCAGCACTGGCAAAGCGGAGCAGGCAGTCAATGAGATCACCGCTGCCTTGCAGGAGCAAAGCGCAGCTTCCACCCTGATCGCCCAGCAGGTTGAAAAAATTGCCCGCATGACCGAAGACAGCCAGTCCGCAGCCATCGAGGTGAACCGGGTCATCGGCAATTTGCAACAACTGTCCAACCAGATGAATACGCTGATGGGTCGATTCAAAATCACAAACGCTCGATCTTCACCTTCTCTTGAAACACCAAGCCATTGAGCACTGTGGCAAACAGGGAATAGAGCAAAGCGGCCAACACGGCCCACCAAAACCCTTGCACCTGGAACCCATCCAGGATGGAGCCAACCCAATAAAACATCAGGCCATTGAGGATGAAATAAAACAGCCCCAAGGTCAAAATGGTCAAAGGCAAAGTGAGGATGGTCAACACGGGCTTAACCACCGTGTTGACCAAGCCCAAAACAAGCGCGGCCCACAAGGCTGACCAAAACCCGGCAACCATCACCCCGGGCAACAAATACGCCACGCCCATCAACGCAAGTGCATTCAAAACCCAGCTCAGCAATAGCCTCAAAATATCCCCCATGTGCTTGTGGCCAAACGGCCCGGATGTACAATTGTTACACGGTGTATCCACGCCAAGCTACCACATATTCAGCCCCAGGGCTTTTCAGCACGAGTAAACGCACCATGGACGTCAGCCAACGCGTGGTTTCCCGCCACTGTCCCCAATGCAACACCGGCGCAGACAACGCCACACTGCTGCCCTACGGCAGCGACGAGTGGCCCATGGTGCAATGCCGCGCCTGCAACTTTGTTTACCTGCGGCGAGCCCCGGTCTACGAACGTCTCAGCGAAGAGTTTGCCTGGGAAAAAACATCCACCCAGGAGCGCCAGGCCCGCGAAGAGCGTGAGCCGGTCAAACAGGGGCTAAGCCGGGCGTTCAAACAATTCCGTCAAAAGGTCATCAAGCGCAACAAACTGCCGGAGCTTATCGCCAAATACATCCCTGGCGGCCATGTGCTGGACATCGGTTGCGCTGCTGGTGGGCTCCTGGCCAGCCTTCCACCCCAGTACACCCCCCATGGCATTGAAGTGTCCAAAGCCCTGGCTGAACAGGCCCATCAGGTGGTCGGCCCAAGGGGGGGCAGCATCATGCACGACAATGCGCTCAATGGCATTGCACGCTTGCCTGCCAGCACTTATGCCGGCGTCTTGATGAGTGCTTTTCTGGAGCATGAGGTGGAGCCTTTCGGGCTGCTGCAAGGCGTTGCCCGCGTGCTGGCCCCAAATGGCGTGGTGATCATCAAGGTGCCCAACTATGGCTCCTGGAATCGCAAGGTTCGCCAAGAAAAATGGTGTGGATTCCGACTGCCTGACCACGTCAACTACTTCACCCCGGAAAACCTGGAATCGATGGTGAAGCGCGCGGGCCTGACAGTGGTCCAATTTGGCCTTGCCGACCGCCAACCCACCAGCGACAACATGTGGATTGTGGCTGCACGCTGAAACAAGCCATGAGGCTCAAACCTCACGGTGGCTGGTGACAAGGCGGTTAAGCAATGCCATCAAATCATCCGGCTGAAGAGGTTTGGGCAACACAGCGTTCATGCCGTGGGCCAAAGCCCGCTTCTCATCCTCCTGCTCCACCTCGCCGGTCAGGCCGATCACCGGCAGCAGCGCATTGTAAGGTTGGGCACGCAAGGCTTGCGTGGCCTCCAGCCCATCCATCAAGGGCATCTGCACATCCATGACCACCGCATCAAACCCATGTCCCGGGTGAGACAACACATTCAAGGCTTCCAGGCCATTCTGGGCTTTGGTCACGGCCATGTGCTTGCGAATGAGGATTCCCTCCAGAACCTTCAGATTCAACTCACTGTCATCCACGATCAACACCCGCATCCCATGACCACCGCCCCCGCTGGGGTGGCTGTCCCCGTGCAAGGCGGTGCGCTCAAAAATGCCTGCAAACTGCAACGGCGTCATTGGCTTGACATGCACGGCATCAAAGGCGTTTGCCAATCCTTTTTCGGTGAGTCGCTTGGTCTCGTAGCTGGCCAGCAAAGCCGCACAAGGCACCCCCAGCTTACGCAGGGTCAGCAGGGCGGCGGCGCAATTGCTGCGCTCAACGCGAACCGGAGAGTCCACCAACACCCCGAGCACAGGGCGCTTGCCTTCCACCTCCGGCAGTGCCTGACAAAACTCGATGCATGCTTCCAGCGAAAGCATGGGCAGAATGCTGCGGCTGCAAAAAGCCGCGGCCTGCTTTAATGCCTGTTGAAGACCTTCGCTGCCGCTCACCAGAAGCACCGGAAGCTGTGTTTGCGCATTGGTCGATGGTGCATCCGGCACCAAGCCTTGCTCGGGCCTGGCCAAGTCCACCTCCACCCAAAAACAACTGCCCTGCCCCAGGGTGCTGGAAAATCCAAGGTCCCCCCCCATCAGCTCGACCAGCTTTTTGACCAGGCTTAAACCCAGGCCTGAGCCACCAAACTCCCGTGCAACCGACGCATCCACCTGCTGAAACTTCTCAAAGAGCCTGGCCTGCCCCTCGGGGGATATGCCAACCCCGGTGTCCTGCACTTCAATGCGAAGGCGGCAACTGGCCTGTGTTTGGGTCAACACCCTCAGGCGAAGCGTCACTTCGCCCTGGGGCGTGAACTTGATGGCATTGCCGACCAGATTCACGACCACTTGCCGAAGTCTCAGCTCATCGCCCATCAGCGCAATCGGCAACTGTTGATCCACATCCACCAGCAAATCGATCTGTTTGCCGGCTGCGGCACCCGTCATGATGCCCGCCACCTTGTCTACAAATTCCAGGGCGTCAAAGAGGCGGCACTCCAACTCCATGCTGCCTGCCTCGATTTTAGAGATGTCCAGCACATCGCTGACCAGATCAATCAGGTTTCTCGAGGTCTTCTCCAGGCTTTCCAGGAGCAATTGCTGGTTTGCGGAGCTGGCTGTGTCCTTGAGCAGGTAGGTGAGGCCCACGATCCCGTTCAGTGGGGTGCGAATCTCGTGACTCATGTTGGACAGAAATTCCGTCTTGGCCCGGCTGGCCTGCTCGGCCCGTGCGTTGGCCTCCCGCAGCCTGCGGTTTTTGTGCGCCAGGTTTTGGGCCATCTGGTTCACGGCGTTGGCCACATCACCAATCTCGTCATGGCTGCGCACCTCGCACACGGCCCCTTCGTCTCCACCACGAATGGCATCGGCTGTTTTCTTCAAACGAATCAAAGGATTCAAAACACCAACACGCATCAAGATCACCAGCATGGCAATCACAACCACGAAGGTGCCCAAACCCAATGACTCCAAGGCCGCCAGTCGGCGCAGATTACTCGCCTGCTGCTGCGCCACCTGTCCAGCCCATGCATAGCCAGACTCCGAAATCTCTTGCGTGTCTGCAATCAAGCGCTCGATGATGAGTGTGCGTTGCTGCGCCTCCAGGGAGTTGGCCGACAAATCCGCCACCTGCACTTGGGCCAAAGACTGAAACACCGGGTACAAGCCCTCAAGCAACCGCTGCATGTCATACAGGTCTTCTGGATGAATGCGGTCGGCCTCCAGCACATCCAGTGCAGCCTTCAATTGGGAATGGGTCACCTCCCATGAGGTTTTCACCGAGGGCGATGCAAACAACACATACTCCTGGGTCAGGGCGAGCAAGCTTGAAGACAGGCGGGTTACCTGCTCTGCACGCTCCGTGCGCGCCAGCCCTTTGAACTGCTCGCTCAAAATGAACAGACTGCCCAGCACCAGCACAATGGCGGCCAACACGGTGCTCAAGATGGCGAGGTTGATCTTGGTGGCTACACGCATGCCTGTCCTACTCAGGGAATGGTGACGGACTGTGGATCCACGGCCAACAAAAAGCGGGTGTCCAGCAGATCCAGTGCGTTGGGTTGCCTGGCGTTTCGTGGAGCATGCCCCGCGCGCAAGGCCCAACGGGCTTGGCCATCCATGGTGCGCGGCAAAAATTTGCCCAGTGACAGTCGAAACCGGTAATCCCCCCAGACACGTTCTATCACGGCTGAAGGCACGTTCAGCCGTTTGACCAACAAGGAGATGGCAGACTCCGGGCTGTTTTCAATGAACTGTATGCCCTCTTTCAGGGCCATCAAAATGCGTTGGATGTCTTGGGGGCGGTTTTCCAGGGTTCTTTGGCTGGCAATCAGGTTGAAGGTTTCAATGTAGAGGCGGGGCACAGGCAGCAGTTGAAAAGCAGGCTCATCGTGCGCCTCAATCAAGGAAACGTATGGCTCCCACAAACACACCGCGTCCAGCTGACCTTGCTGCATCGCTTTAACCACCTCATCGACCTGCATGGGCTGGCGGTTTACCCGCTGTGGATCAATCCCACTGTAAACCAGCACGGTGTCCAGGAAATACTGGCTTGCAGTGCCTTGAACATACGCCACGCGTTTGCCCAGCAAATCGGACGGGGCGTGAATGCCAGCGGTCTTCCTGGCCAGTATCTTCATGTCGTTGCTCGTGGTGACAAAAGTGGCCACAATCGCAAAATCCTGGCGTTTGAAACTCTGCAAAACCACTGGCAATTCAGTGGCTGTGGCCAGGTCAGACTGCCCCTCCAGCATGCCGGCCAGGCATTTGGATCCGGTCACACAATCGTGCAACCGAACATTCACCTGGTGCTTCTTGAAAAAGCCCATTTCGTGGGCCACCACCACTGGCAAAGAAAGAATATTTTTGGACACGCCAATTGCGATTGGCTCCGCGGCACGGGCCAGCGGTGCAATCAACAGCAAGAGGACCAACAGGAAGCGTTTGTTCATGGACGAGGCCAGTTGGGGGGCACACCCGAAAGCGTAGGTTTTCCAAACCCCGGTTAAAGTACCAATCACATCACGAAAAAGCCACCTCTTTGTGCAAATGCGCATGT
>DASUEC010000110.1:0-7269 GCA_036275255.1 Limnobacter sp.
GGTAGGGCGATTGGCCGGGCAGGCGGTTGCGCGGGTCCAGAATAATGGCACACAAGCCCTTCCCCCTGGCATTCACCAAATCCATGAAGCCGGCATCGCCCCTGATTTGTGCATCCTCCCGGAGCTTGACAGTGGCACGCACACCCAGACGGCTGTTGCATTCTGCCACCAAGAGGCGGATGGGGCCATCGCCTTGAATTTGCAAAATCAGCGACCCTTCAAATTTGAGTGAGGCCGACAGCATGGCACTTGCAGCCACCAGCTCGCCCAGCACTTTCATCACAGGCGCTGGGTGGTGGTTGTGGCTGACAATTTGCTGCCATGCTGCGTCCAGGTGGATCATCTGGGCACGGCAGCTGGCCTTGTCAAAAATCAGTGTGCGCAAAGTGTCTGTCATGTCAGTCGTCTAGTCGTTCAAGCTTCTCTTTAAACAATTTGGCCTTTATCACATAAAAGGCCGCGCCCACCATCTTGGCAACGTCCTCATCGGTGAGTGTTCGCACCACCTTGCCAGGTGAGCCGACCACCAAGGACCGATCGGGGATCTCTTTGCCTTCGGTGATCAGTGCGCCGGCGCCGATGATACAGTGTTTTCCGATTTTTGCGCCGTTGAGCACCACAGCACGAATGCCAATCAGGCTGCCTTCCCCCACCGTGCAACCGTGCAGGCAAGCCTGGTGACCTACCACCACACCCTTGCCCACTTGGATCGGGTAGCCGATGTCCGTGTGCAGCACAGCACCCTCTTGAACGTTGCTGCCTTCCATGATGTGAATCAGCTCATTGTCTCCTCGAAGGGCAGCAAAATCCCACACGGATGTGTTTTCATCCAGCCGAACCTTGCCAATAACGCTGCTCATTTCCGCAACGTAGGCGCTGGGGTGAATTTGGGGGCTGTCTTGGCCAATCTTGTACTTCGCCACAGGGGTCTCCTTGCCAGGTGGGTGTGTGTTTAAAATAACATGGTTGAAAGTGTTTGCGGTTTTGCCCATGTATTTAAACCCACCCGTGCAGGAAGTGCGGCAGGCCGCCTGGCATGCCCTGGGGTTGAGCGATCCCCTTGAAAAAATGACAGCGGTGGCAGCCATCCAGCCCACCTGGCCGCTGGATTGCAAGCAGAGTTTGCAGCCGCAGCTTGGCCGGCCTGCCGCACCCCTGTTGGTGCATCCCAGGCATGTGCCAACCCGCAGTGTGGCCGAGGCACAGGGGCGTGGCATGTTGCTGCACGCGCTTGCACACATCGAGTTCAATGCAATCAATCTGGCGCTGGATGTGATGGTCCGCTTTGCCGGCATGCCCAGTGCCTTTTACCTGGATTGGTTGCAGGTGGCTCAAGAGGAGGCCTACCACCACGAACTGCTTTGCAGACGCATGGCGGACTACGGCCTAGCCTACGGTGACTACCCGGCCCACGATGGATTGTGGCAGATGGCCGAAAAAACAGCTGGCAGTTTGCTGGCTCGCTTGGCACTGGTTCCCAGATTGCTCGAGGCCCGCGGCCTGGATGTGTCGCCGGCCATACGGATTAAGTTGGCCAATGCAGGCGATGAAGCCAGTGCCCGAGTGCTCGATGTGATACTGCGCGATGAAATTGGCCATGTGGCAATCGGCAACCGTTGGTTTAATCACCAGTGCCTGGAGGAGGGGCTTGAGCCCATCGAGGCATTTGAACGATGCCTCAAAAGCCACCTGGCACCGCAGCCGCGCTCGCCGTTCAATTTTGAAGCAAGGGCAAAGGCAGGCTTTTCTGAGGATGAGTTGACCTGGCTCATGCAGCTGGAGGTGGCGCAAGCCGGCCAATAGGCTCACAATACAAGCATGAACGCAATCGCTGACTTTAACTGGAACGATCCTCACCTGATCAATGCTGACTTGCATTGCCACTCCACCACGTCGGATGGCACCTTGTCGCCCGAGGAGCTTGCCGCACGAGCCGCTGCCAACGGCGTGCAGCTGTGGTCGCTCACTGACCACGATGAGGTGGGCGGGTTGGCGCGCGCCGAGGCAGCTGCAAATGCACACGGCATGGGTTTTGTGCCGGGTGTTGAAGTGTCTGTGACCTGGATGGGCACCACCCTGCACATTGTGGGTCTGATGATCGATTACGTGGATTCACCCATCGCGCAGGGTTTGGCCAGTGTACGCAGTGGCCGCACGGAACGGGCCATGGAAATGTCGCGTCAACTGGAAAAAGTCGGTATTGACGGTGTGTATGAAGGGGCCTTGAAGTATGTCGGAAATCCGGCGCTCATTAGCCGGACGCATTTTGCCCGTCACTTGGTGGAGCGGGGCATATGCCAAGATATCCGAGAGGTGTTCGAGCGCTTTCTTACACCGGGCAAACCGGGTTTTGTGCCGCATGAGTGGGCAAGCCTCACGCAGGCTGTGAAATGGATTGTCGAATCCAACGGGTTGCCGGTGATTGCACACCCGGGTCGCTACAGCCTCAGCCCCATGCAAATGGACGAGTTGATCGAGCAGTTCATCAAGCTCGGCGGGGTGGGCATAGAGGTGGTGACAGGCAGCCACACCGTGGACCAGTATCGTGAGTACGCGAGGCGATCCCTTCGTGCCGGGTTGAAAGCGTCTCGGGGGTCTGACTTTCATGGTCCGGAGGAATCCCGAGTCAATCTGGGGGAATTGCCCCCGCTGCCCGACGGTTGCGTTCCAATCTGGGATAATTGGGCCAAGACGTTCATTTGATCAGGATCACTTTTGGCGCAGTATTTCAACGTACATCCCGACAACCCGCAGCCCCGGCTATGCAAACAGGCCGCAGACCTCATCAATGCGGGGGGTATTGCAGCAATTCCAACAGACAGTTGTTATGCATTGGTTTGTCATCTGGACGACAAAAATGCGGTTGAACGCCTGCGTCGCTTAAAGGGTATTTCAGAAAAGCATCACCTTGCTTTGCTCTGTAAAGATTTAAGCGAGCTTGGCAGCTACGCGAAAGTTAACAATGTGCAATACCGGCTGTTAAAGTCGGTGTTCCCGGGCCCCTACACCTTCATTCTGGAAGCCACCAAAGAAGTACCCAAGCGTGTTTCACATCCCTCCAAAAAATCAATTGGCCTGCGCGTGCCGTCCCATCCTGTGGTTCAGGCCATTTTGGCCCACACGCCCAGTGCGCTGATTGCAAGCACCTTGCAGTTGCCCGGCATGGTGGAGCCCGCGCGAAGTGGTTGGGAGGCGCAGGAGGCCGTTGGCAATGAGGTGGATTTGATTGTGGATGACGGCCAGTATTGCGGCGCATTTCCCACCACCGTGATTGACTGGAGCGCCGAAAGCCCCGTGGTGGTGCGTGTGGGTGCTGGCCCCCTCACTGGGGCGCTGGAGCCAGTGGACATTGACGAACAGGAGTCGTTGTAGTGGATTCATCCTTGATTCAAACCATCGCGGTGTATGCCTTGCCGGTGTTGTTTGCCATTACCTTGCACGAGGCTGCCCATGGCTATGTGGCGCGTCGCTATGGAGACAACACCGCCATGCTGGCGGGTCGCATCACGCTGAACCCCATCAAGCACATTGACCCGGTGGGCACCATCCTCGTGCCGATTGCGATTCTTGTCTCGTCCAGTCTCATGGGTGTGGGGGCTTTCCTGTTTGGTTGGGCCAAGCCGGTGCCCGTGAATTTTGGCAACCTTCACAATCCGAAAAAAGACATTCGGTATGTTGCATTTGCAGGCCCCGGTGCAAATTTCCTGATGGCCATTGCCTGGGCTTTCCTGTTGAAGGTGCAATTGGTGACGGGTGCTTCCGAACCCTTTGTTTTGGAGATGGCCAGGGCGGGTGTGGTGGTCAACCTCGTGTTGGCAGCGCTTAACCTGCTGCCCATACTGCCACTGGATGGCGGTCGCATCCTGTTCAGCCTCTTGCCCAGTTCTGCAGCATACAGTTTCAGCAGAACCGAGCCCTATGGCATGATCATCCTGATTGCACTCTTGTTGCTTAACATTCTGCCGATGTTCATCCAGCCGATGGTTGGTGTCGCCTGGCAGGCTTTGTCTTTCCTGTTTAATTTTTAATCATCATGTTTGCTGAACGCGTATTGTCGGGCATGCGCCCAACCGGTCTGTTGCACCTTGGCCACTACCATGGCGTGCTTAAAAACTGGGTAAAACTTCAAGACGAAGTGCCTTGCCTTTTTTTTGTGGCCGATTGGCATGCATTGACCACGCATTACGACACACCCGAGGTGATTGCAGAGAACGTGTGGGACATGGTGATTGACTGGCTGGCTGCCGGTGTAGACCCCGAAAAGGCCACGCTGTTCATTCAGTCCAAGGTGCCAGAGCATGCCGAGCTGCATTTGCTGCTTTCCATGACCACCCCCCTGGGTTGGTTGGAGCGTGTGCCCACTTACAAAGACCAGCAAGAGAAACTGAGCGAGAAAGATCTGTCGACCTACGGCTTTTTGGGCTATCCATTGCTGCAGTCGGCAGACATCCTGATTTATCGGGCTACTCAGGTTCCGGTGGGCGAGGATCAGGTGCCCCACATCGAATTGACGCGAGAAATCGCGCGTCGTTTCAACAACCTCTATGGCCGCGAGCCAGGTTTTGAAGAAAAGGCCCTGGAAGCAGCCAAAAAGATGGGCAGCAAGCGCATGAAGGTTTACCTCGAGTTGCGCAACAAATTCCAGGAGCAGGGCAACGCAGAGGCTTTGGCTCAGGCTCATGCCATGTTGGCTGAAGCCCAAAGTTTGGGGGCTGCCGATCGTGAACGCCTTTTTGGTTACCTGGATGGCGGGCGCAAAATGATCTTGTCGGAGCCCAGAGCCATGCTCACGGAAGCATCCAAAATGCCCGGCCTGGATGGACAAAAAATGTCCAAGAGTTACCAAAATACCCTGTCTTTGCGTGAGACACCCGACAACATTGCCCAGAAAATCCGCCGCATGCCCACCGACCCGCAACGGGTGCGCCGCAATGACCCAGGCGATCCTGAAAAATGCCCGGTTTGGCAACTGCACGAAATCTACTCGGATGACAGCAAAAAGCAGTGGGTTCAAAATGGCTGCCGATCTGCAGGCATTGGCTGCCTGGAGTGCAAAGAGCCGATCATTGAATCGGTGGTCAGGGAGCTTACCCCCATGCGCGAACGGGCAGCCCTGTATGCAGACAATCCGGCCCTCGTGCGCGGTATTGTGAAAGAAGGTTGTGACCGTGCGCGTGAGTATGCACAGCTAACCATGCGCGACGTGCGCAAGGCCATGGGTCTGGACTATTCTTGAGATGCAATCGCACGTTCAACATTCGGGGTTGCCACCTTCACCTTGGGTCGTGCAATGCGTTCAGCAGTGGCTAACAGGCCAGATTCACGGTGCTGAGGGTCTGCGCGCGCTTGATCTGGCGTGTGGCAGCGGTCGGCATGCACGCTGGTTGGCTCAAGCAGGCTTTTCCGTGCACGCGGTCGATCGCCAATGGCCCGAGCCTGAATTGAATTCATCGGGCATCGAATTTGAACAAATGGACCTGGAGCAGGATGCATGGCCCCTGCAAGGCCAGCGATATGATGTGATTGTGGTTACAAACTATTTGCACAGGCCGCACTTGCAGAACCTTTTAAGCAACCTGAAGTCTCAAGGTGGGTTGCTTGTTTACGAAACATTCATGGCAGGAAATGCCGACCACGGCTCCCCACGTAATCCAGAGTTTTTGCTGCAACCCAATGAGTTGTTGAAGCACTTCGGGGGGCTCAATGCACTGCGTTTTGAACAGGGGCTGCGCCTGCAGCCTAGCGCGGCGATGATTCAACGGGGCATGTTCATTTCTGGTGCCTGGTCTGAGATACAATCTGAATCGAAAACATTCTTTGTTGAAGGGATCAAATGATCACAGGTAGCATTGTTGCGATTGTATCGCCGATGTTTGAAGACGGTTCGCTGGATTACGACAGCTATCGCAAGCTGATCGACTGGCATGTGGAGCAAGGCACAGATTCCATCGTGGCCGTCGGTACAACCGGCGAGTCGCCCACGGTGGATGTGCAAGAGCACTGCGAGTTGATCCGTGTGGCAGTTGAGCAAGCGGCAGGTCGCATTCCCGTGATTGCTGGCACCGGTGGCAACTCAACCACTGAAGCAATCGAGCTTACCGAATATGCCCGCAAGGTGGGTGCGTCTGCCAGCCTGCAAGTGGTGCCTTACTACAACAAGCCCACCCAAGAAGGCATTTACCAGCACATGCGAAAGGTGGCGGAGTCGGTTGACCTGCCTGTTATTTTGTACAACGTGCCCGGTCGCACCGTGGCCGACATGGCCCATGCCACCGTGGTGCGTTTGTCTCAAGTGGATGGTGTCGTTGGCATCAAAGAGGCCACCGGCAATCTGGAGCGCGCAGCATGGCTGATTCGGGATTGCCACCCTGAGTTTGCTGTTTATAGCGGCGATGACCCCACAGCAGTGCATTTGATGCTGATGGGTGGCAAGGGCAACATCTCGGTGACCGCCAACGTGGCACCCAAAGCCATGCATGCGCTGTGCGCTGCGGCCATGGCCGGTGATGCCAAAACAGCCAATGCCATGAACCTGTCCTTGATGGATTTGCATCAGGCCATGTTCTGCCAGGCCAACCCGATTCCCGTGAAGTATGCACTGAGCAAGATGGGCAAGATGGCACCAGGCGTTCGCCTGCCTCTTACCCGCCTGGAATCCAATTTTCACCAGACCGTGGATGCCGCATTGCGTGCCCATCGGTTGATCGATTGAGGTCGAAGTCAGCATGGAATTGAACAACACCCGTCCCCTGAAAGTCTTGCTGTTGTGCGCCACGCTTGGCGTTGCTGCAGGATGCGCCAGTTACCAGCAGGCCGTTGAAAACCAGAAAGTTGCCTACCGCACCGCTGAAAAGCGTGAAAAGGGGCTGGAAGTGCCGCCAGACCTCACATCCCAAAGTGCCGATGAACAGTTTTTGGTCCCTGGCGAGAGCGGGTCCGGTGCCGTGTCTGCGTCCTCGTTTTACAGCGGTGGCCGCAGCACAGGCGCACGGCCCGCAGCGCAGTCTGCTGAACCCGTGTTGGCCACCACCGATCAGGTCGAACTCAAACGGGTTGGCAATGTGCGCTCGCTGGTTGTGAAGATGCCCCCTGAAAAAATTTGGCCACAGCTTCGGGAATTCTGGAAAGACACTGGCTTTGAATTGTCGGTGGACGATCCCAAAATCGGCCTGATGGAAACCAATTGGGCTGAAAACCGCGCTGCGATTCCGATGGACGGTGTGCGCAAGATCATTGGCCGGGTGTTCGATGGCATGTATTCCAGCAATC
>DASUEC010000111.1:0-8095 GCA_036275255.1 Limnobacter sp.
CAGTGCCCCTGCAGCGACACTCAGGACAATCTGCCCGACCGTGCCAAGCATGAACGATGCCCTGCAGGGGCAGAGGCCCAGCCCGACATCTTTTTCGAGGGGGGGCCTCAGTTCAGGCGAGGCTCAGGGAGGGAATCGCAGATTGGCCGTCGCCAAGGGGCTTGGCCCCGGTGTGCTTCAGGGAGCAAGCGACAAACTCAAGCAGATTGGCCGTCGCCAAGGGGCTTGGCCACGGTGTGCTTCAGGGAGCAAGCGACAAACTCAAGCAGATTGGCCGTCGCCAAGGGGCTCGGCCCCGGTGTGCTTCAAGGAGCAAGCGCAAAGAGCAAGCCGCGGGCTTAAATCAGCCCGTTCTCCAGAGCATACCTGGTCAGCTCCCCGTTGGTTTTCATGCGCATTTTTTCAAGTATGCGGGCCCTGTAAACACTCACTGTTTTTGGGCTCAATGACAGTTCCTCGGCGATTTCACTCAGTTTTTTGCCAGAGGCAATCAAGCGTATGGTCTGAAATTCGCGGTCGCTGAGTGTGGCATGCAAGGGCTTTTCGGTGTCTTCTGTGAGGTGGCTGGCCAGGGATTCTGCCAACTCCGGTGTGATGTACTTTCTTCCGGCTGCAATCACCTGAATTGCATCGACCAGCTTTTCCGGGGCGGTGTTTTTGGTGAGGTATCCAGAGGCTCCGGCCTTCAGGCATCTCACAGCGTACTGGTCCTCGGGGTGCATGGACAGCATCAGGATTTTGACCGACGGGTATTTGTCTTTCATGATTTTGACGATGTCGACGCCATTTTTACCGGGCATTGATATGTCCAGAATTGCCAAGTCCACGGTGTGAATTTGCATGGCTTTTATGATGTCTGCATATTCGCCCGCTTGCGCCACCACATGCACAAATCCGGTGTCCTCCAGCAGCTGCTTGAGCGTACCGCGCAGCAGGGCATGGTCATCAGCCAGCAATACCTTAATCATCTCCCGCCTCTTCTTCTGTTTGGTTTGGCCCTGGCAAGGACACCATCACGGTTGTTCCACACCCCACCGCCCCACTCACATCCACCCAGCCACCAAAGGCGGCCACCCGTTCCTGCATACCACGAAGACCGAACGATGTTTCCTTCAGCTTGTCAGTGTTCTCTATCCCCTTGCCATTGTCGCGGATTTCCAGCGAAATTTCATTGTCCGTCACAAACAATTCAACATCAACTCGTGTGGCTTGGGCATGTTTGACAATGTTCGTCAGTGCTTCTTGCAAGATTCTGAACAGTGCAGTCCTGGCCTCGGGGCCGATGTCTGCTTCATCCACATTGCATCTGAATTCGGCATCGGTCTGGCATCGCTTTCTGAAGTCGGTCACCAGCCAGTCCAGCGCGGCGATCAAACCGTAATCCAGAATACCCGGGCGCAGGTCTTTGGCAATACGCTGACTGCTTGCGAGCAGGTGTTCAATCAACTCCAGCATGTCATCCAGCTTTTCCCGTACCGATGGCTCTGGTTGCAAGCTTTTGTTGAGCCAGCCCACATCCGCCTTTAGCTTGGTCAGCGAGCCGCCCATGTCGTCATGAATCTCCCGGGCGATTGCGCCACGCTCTTCCTCCCTGCGCTTTTCAAATTCGGTGGTCACCAAGCGCAATTCGGTTTGAGCATTTTGCAAGCGTTCTTCGGCTTGCTTGCGGTCTGAGATGTCCAGCAGGACACCGTCCCAAGCAAAGGCTGTGCCCCGAGGTTTGGCCACCGCATTCAACAACACCCAGCGGTGTTCACTTCTTCCCAAAGGTTTTAACTTGCCTTCCCAGGTGATGGGTACCCCGGGCGTGGGGGCATCCAGAAGCAGTTCAAACAGGCTTGCAGCATCCTCGGTGTCAAACTGCTCAAAAAAGTAATGTGGATTTTCCAGAAAAAGGCGTGGAGGCACGCCAAACAGGCGCAAGGCACCCTCACTGACGAAGGGCACTGTGGGGCGCGGCAGGTCTGGCCCGGAGAGCATCTGGAAAATGATGCCAGGTATGTTTTCTGCAATCGCAGCAAATCGTCGTTCGCTCTCGCGCTGTGCCTGCTCGGCAGCAGCCAGGCTTCGGCGTTCGTTGGCGGCTCGAAGCGAGCGTTCAATGGCAGGCACAAGCCGGGCCATTTTGTCTTTCATGAGGTAATCATCGGCGCCTGCGCGCATCGCTTCCACCGCCACATGCTCACCGATGCTGCCCGACACAATAATGAAAGGGATGTCCAGCCCTGAGTTTCGCACCACCTTCAAGGCTTCCTCAGACCCAAAGCCTGGCAAGTTGTGATCAGAAATGACCACCTGCCAGTCTTCATGCTCCAGCTTGGCCTTCAAATCCTCCAAGCGGTCCACCCGTTCAGCGGTGTATTTCAGCCCCCCCTGCTTGAGCCTGTAACACATCAACTCAAAATCCGAATCGCTGTCTTCAACCACCAAAATACGCAGTCCAGTGTCTGAATAGGCGCTCAAGTCCAAAAGGGAAGGGGGCAAACCCCGGTTATTGCTCATCATGTCCCGCCGTAATCGTCAAACATCGACGTGTTGTTCTGCCCAGAATCAAAGCCGAATATGAACGGGTTTCGGCGTGTTAATCCTCGCATCATTTTGTTCATCTTATCGGATCATGCAAAGGTATAGAACTCAACCACGTTGGTGTACCCGCCAAATTGTGTGTACCCAGCTACAAAGGGAAGTCATGAGCCGTCCGAGTGAGAAAGTGTCATTGTTGACCCCTCCGTTTGACAAAACTGTGGCGGGTGCCAAGCAGGCGGCCGTCGCCATTAACCAGTCATTGCTTGCCGATGAGGGCGACCGGGAGTTTGAATTCACGGACAAGGATTTTGCCCGCGTGCGTTCATTGATCTTGAGGATTGCCGGCATATCTTTGGCAACCAGCAAGCAGAGCATGGTGTACAGTCGACTGGCAAGGCGCTTGCGAGCGAGCAACCATGCCCGGTTTTCAACTTACCTGGATGCTTTGGAGGCCAACCACAACAACCCGGAGTGGGAGCACTTTACAAACGCCCTGACTACAAACCTCACATCGTTTTATCGTGAGGCACACCATTTTGAGATTCTCAAGAAACAGTTGCAATCCCTGTCCCGGGCAAGCCGGATTGAGCTTTGGTGCAGTGCATCCTCCACAGGTGAGGAGCCCTACACCATGGCTATTACAGCCATGGAAGCATTCAACAGCTTTAATCCGCCCGTGCGCATTCTGGCCACAGACATTGACACGAAAGTCCTTGAGCATGCGCGCAAGGGCGTTTATCGGCTCGATCAGGTTGAGCGCATTCCACAAGACATTTTGCGCAAATACTTTTTGAAGGGCAAAGGCGAGAGCGATGGTTTGATCCGCGTGCGTCCGGAGGTGCAGGCCTTGGTGACGTTTCGGCGGCTTAACCTGATGGATTCGATCTGGCAGTTGCGTGCAGGTTTTGATGCCGTGTTTTGTCGAAATGTGATGATTTATTTTGAGAAGGATGTGCAGTTACAAATCCTGAAGCGTTTTGCACCCTTGATGAATCCTGGTGGATTGCTTTATGCCGGCCATTCCGAGAATTTTGCGATGGCACGGGAGTATTTTACGCTGCGCGGAAAAACTGTATATACCGTCAATTCAGACAAAGCCGCCAAACCCAGTGGCGGAGAGACACCCACTGCTCGCGGGAACTCATGATGTCAGCGCCCGCTCCGTCCGTTCAGGGTTCTCAGGCATTGGCAAGAAAAATCATCATGCCTGGCGAGTCTTTTACCGCATGGGCACCCACAGAAATCAGCACTTTGCTGGGCTCCTGTGTGTCGGCATGCCTGTGGGACAGCCGCCTCAAGATTGGTGGCATGAACCACTTCATGCTGCCTGAGGCGCCCGGCGCAATCAGTGGTCTTGGGGATGCAACCAAGTCTTTGCGCTACGGCCTGTACGCAATGGAGTGTTTGATCAATGAACTGATGCACATGGGAGCCAAACGCGAGACGCTGGTCGCGAAGGTGTTTGGTGGGGCCAACATCACCGGGGTTTTGAACACACAGCACGTGGGCCGCCGCAATGCGGAGTTTGTGTCCGAGTTTTTGTGGAAAGACAAAATCAAAACGGCGGCTGCCGATTTGGGCGGCCTTCACAGCCGCCGTGTGAAATTTAATACGCAAACAGGTGGTGTGCGGGTGGAGCGTGTTGCCAGCGCGGATTCAATCGCTGTCAAGCAGGAAAGAAAGTACAGCGAATCACTCAATCAAGACCCAGTCAATGGCGACATTGTATTTTTTTAAGGGCACGAAGGCATGAATAAAATCAAAGTGGTGGTGGTGGATGATTCCGCATTGATTCGAAACTTGATGACCAAAATCATCAATTCCCAGGCGGACATGGAAGTGGTTTCCACAGCCCCAGACCCATTTATTGCGCGTGATCAGATCCGCAAGTTCAATCCCGATGTGATCACGCTGGACATTGAAATGCCCAAGATGGACGGCATTGAGTTTTTGGAGCGCATCATGCGGCTGCGGCCGACTCCGGTGGTGATGGTGTCCACTTTGACGGCGCGTGGTGCCGAGGTGACCTTCCGCGCCCTTGAGCTTGGCGCAGTCGACTTTGTGACCAAGCCAAAGTTGGACATCAGCCAGGGCATGATTCACTACGCCAATGAGATCACTGACAAGATCCGAGCTGCGCACGCTGCGCGTCATCGGCTCAACCGCTTGCCGCCCGCGCCTTTTTCTACGGTTTCCAATGCCTCACAGGCGCGTCTTGATGCAGCCAATGGTGTTGAGCCAAGCACACCGCCAGCTGTTCCGGCTGGTCCACAGGCATTGGGAAATCGCTTTGCCGCCACAGAAAAGCTTGTCCTTGTGGGTTCCTCCACGGGGGGAACCGAGGCGATCCGGGTCATTCTTGAGCAATTGCCCCAGGACAGCCCAGCCATCCTGATTACCCAGCACATGCCTGCCGGTTTCACCAAAAGCTTTGCAGACCGTCTCAACCAGATTTGCCAAATCACCGTGAAAGAAGCCGAGCACGGGGAGCGTGTGCTTCCAGGTCACGCCTACATCGCGCCAGGCGACAAGCACCTTTTGCTGGGGCGCAATGGTGCAAACTACACCTGCCTGCTGTCGGATGCCGATCCAGTGAATCGTCACCGCCCCTCGGTCGAGGTGTTGTTCAAGTCAGGGCAGGAGGTGTCCCCCCGCAACATTGTGGGGATCATGCTGACCGGCATGGGCAAAGACGGTGCGCAAGCCATGGCCGACATGAAAAAAGCCGGCAGCTACAACATTTGTCAGGATGAGGCCAGTTCGGTGGTGTTTGGCATGCCCAGAGAGGCCATTGCATTGGGTGCCGCCGATGAAGTGGTGCCCCTGAACCAGATTGCCAAACGGCTGCTGGAATACCTCTCAAAAATTGGTGGCAGGGCTGCGGTTCGAATTTAAACACGGCTGGGCTGGCGTAGCCAGTCCAGCAGGCTTTCCAGTGAGAGGGGTTTTGAAAACCAATACCCCTGTAAGCGGTCACACCCCATCTCCATCAAGGTCGCTCGTTGCGCCTCGGTTTCAATTCCCTCGGCATGCACTTTCAAGCCCAGCGCGTGAGCAAGGTCAATCACAGCCTTCACGATCATGTGGCTGTTTTGATCTTTCAGCAAATCCATCACAAAGCTTTTGTCAATTTTCAACACATCCACAGGCAGTTGCCGCAGATAATTCAATGAGGCATAGCCAGTCCCAAAATCGTCCATGGCCACACGGCTGCCCTCTTGCCTGAGTGCGAGCAAGGCGTCCACAGTGCGTTGCATGTCATCAATCGCTGCCGATTCAGTGACCTCAAATTCAATCCAAACTGGGTCCAGTCCAGCAGTTCGTATGTTGGCATTGGCTTTGGCCGGGAAATCCGGATTCAGCAGTTGCCCCGCTGAACAATTAACCGCACACCACAATGGGTAACCAGCCTGGTGAAGTGTGAGCAACTTCTCTGTGGCATTCTTAATCACCCAGTCTCCAAGCGCATCAATCAAGCCCGAATCCTCGGCAACCCCGATGAACTCGCTGGGCATGATGCGGCCCAGCTCAGGATGCGTCCAACGGACCAAGGCTTCGACCCCGCAAATCTTTCCAGTGCGCAGGTCTTCGATGGGCTGGAAGTCGAGCACCAGCTCATTGCCTTCAATGCCTTTGGCCAGGCCCAACTCAATTTTTTTTCGTCGTTTGGCCTGCTGGTGTACATCGGGACTGAGGGCGTCCAGGAGGTCTTTGCCTTCTGCTTCCAGCACGTACGCCACTGCTTGTGCATGGGTCACGAGTTCGGCTGCATGAATGCCGTCAACACCGGGTCGTGCAAGCCCCATTCGCATACCTGGGCGCACCGGGAAGTTTTCGATCATGAAAGGCCGGTTCAGTTGTCCCTCCAACTGGGCAAGCAACTCTGCAGTTTTGTCCGGATTTGCGGCTTGGTGGATGTTGTCGGTCACCACGACCATCAAATTGTCCGACCACCGGCACACAATGTCTTTTGGAAAATTGTCCCGCACGCGTGTGACAATTTTTTCCAGCATATTGCGACGAATCCTGGGATCCACCTCGGGCCCCCTGGCCTGATTGCGGGAAAAATTGATGGTCAGCATGCACAGGTCTTTGTCGGATGGCCGCTTGCTTGCCAGACCGGAAAGGGTTTTCACCAGCCCCTGGCGATTCAAAAAGCCGGTGGCTGCGTCAAAATACGCAGCGCGCCGATGCGCCTGTTCCAGTTGCTGCTTTTCCCGTTGCAGCTGGTGGGTGTGTATTTCCCGGCGCACGGCAGGGATCAGTCGCTGAGGCTTGGATTTTTCAACATAATCGCGCACGCCAGCATGCATGGCTTGAGCGCCAACAGCCTCACTGGCCAACCCGGACAGCAAAATCAGTGGGGTTTGAGGACGCAATCGAGCGATGATGTCAGCCACATGCTCATGGGTTAGCGTGGGCATGGCGTAGTCGCAGATTACAACGTCTGCGGTGTCGCTTTCAAGTGCGGTTTCAAGGGCCTGGGCATGTTCAGCATGCACCACCTCGGCTTGCGGCCATGCCTTGCACAGCTCCCGCTGAATCAGCAGGAAGTCGTCGTCGCTGTCGTCCACAACTATGATTTTCGGGGCTTCTTGAGGCGACATCATGATGGGCTGGCGCTTGATTCAACAGGGTGCATGTGGCTATTGTGATCACTTCCTGTATCCTGCACACTTCTTGAAAAGCTGTCCAGTGCAAGAAACCATGAGCAAAGCGTTTACGAAAGAATCGGATTCAGATGATCAGGACGATGGGCCAGAGGCCGGCCCAGCACTGCCCCAGGGCTTGAAAAACTACATCACACCGAAGGGCTATCGCCGTTTGCGCGATGAATTGACGCACCTGGTGAAAACAGAAAGGCCCGAGGTGGTGGCTGTCGTGTCTTGGGCTGCCTCCAACGGCGACCGCTCAGAGAATGGTGATTACCTGTATGGCAAAAAGCGTCTTCGGGAAATTGACCGCCGCATCCGTTTTCTGACAAAGCGCACTGAGCTGGCTGAGGTGGTCGACCCGGCCACGCAACAGGACCTGCAAAACATCTTTTTTGGGGCCACGGTGACCTACATCAACAGCAAGGGCGAAGAACTCACCGTGAAGATCGTGGGCGTGGATGAGGTGGACACAAGCAAAGGCCACATCAGTTGGATATCGCCAGTGGCCCGTGCCTTGCTTAAAGCCAAGGAGGGTGACGTGGTCAGCCTGATGACCCCGGCTGGGCGGGAAGAACTTGAAATTGTTGAGGTGAGATACGTGGTGGACTAATGCGTGGTGGCGTCGGCCACCGGCAATCGCACCTTGGCAAAACTTCTGCCCTTGACACGCGTTACGCGCTCCACGTACTCCAGCCTGCGCAAGCCCATGAGTATGCGCGCCAAGTGAACCCGGTCGTTCACCTGAATGGTGAAATGCAACAATTTGCGGAAGGCCGTTTCGTCACTCATCGTGAGGTTGGTGATGTTGGCACCCTGGTCGCTCAGCGTGGCCGCAATCGTGGCCAGTGCGCCTTTTTCATTGACCGCTTGCAGGTCTACATTCACATCAAAAGGCCGGGTGATTTCGGGTGACC
>DASUEC010000112.1:0-7406 GCA_036275255.1 Limnobacter sp.
GCTTGGTGCGAGCATCAAGAAAACCTGCCCTTGCGTGCCGCAAAGGGCCGGTGCCAGCCAACCGCAGGTTGCTGGCAGGGGCCGAGCCCGACATCTTTTTCGAGGGGCGGCCCCAGGCTCCTTCAGGCCCAGCAAGGGAGAGACAGGTTTTCAGCGAGCAACAAGCCTCGGCACGGCTTGAGGCCAAGAACCAAGCACGGCTTGAGGCCAAGAACCAAGCACGGCTTGAGGCCAAAAGAGGCTAGGCTTGCAGCCAAAAACCACGCACGGATTGCGACCAACAGCCGAACGCAGCACAAAGCCGCTCAGGCCCAAGCCGGTGCAGATGGCTTGGTGCGAGCATCAAGAAAACCTGCCTGACATTGGCACATGGTCCAAGCGGCTACTCACCGTCAGGCTGCGGCCCCGCGTAGTTCTCGAATTTGGTGTACTGCCCAAGGAAGGTGACACGCACAGTGCCAATTGGACCATTACGTTGTTTGCCGATGATGATCTCGGCGGTGCCTTTGTCTGGCGAATCGGGGTTGTACACTTCGTCTCTGTAAATGAACAAAATCACGTCAGCGTCTTGTTCAATCGCTCCAGATTCGCGCAGGTCGCTCATGACCGGGCGTTTGTTTGGACGTTGCTCCAAAGATCGGTTCAGCTGGGACAAAGCAATGACCGGGCAATTCAATTCTTTGGCCAAACCTTTCAGCGACCGGGAAATCTCGGAAATTTCGGTCGCCCGGTTTTCCCCGGGAGACGATGAACCCATCAACTGCAAATAGTCGATGATCACCAGGCCAAGCTGACCACACTGCCGAGCCAAACGCCGGCAGCGGGCACGCACTTCCATGGATGACAAGGCTGGCGTCTCATCAATAAACAATTGCGCATTCTGCATTTTTTCAACAGCGTACGTGAGCCGCGGCCAATCCTCATCGGTGAGGCGACCTGTCCTTAACCGGTGTTGGTCCAAACGCCCCACCGAGCCCAGCAATCGCATGGCCAGTTGTTGAGCTCCCATTTCCATGGAAAACACAGCCACTGCATGGCCCTCCTCCACAGCAACATGTTCGCCGATGTTCAGGCTAAAAGCTGTTTTACCCATGGATGGACGCCCAGCCACAATGATCAAATCACCCGGCTGCAATCCAGAGGTTTTTCCATCAAGGTCGATAAAGCCGGTGGAAATGCCGGTGATGTCGCTCGTGGAGTCGCGGTGGTAGAGTTCGTCAATACGCTCCACCACTTTGGCAAGCACCGGCTGCAGATCCTGAAAACCGCCCGCTCCGCGCGCACCGTCTTCAGCGATCTTGAAGATTTTGCTTTCCGCTTCATCGAGGATGGTTTTGGTGTCTTTGCCCTGCGGATTGAGTGCAGTTGTGGCGATGTCGTCGCTGATGGTAATCAAGCGACGCAACACCGCGCGATCACGCACTATTTCGGCGTAACGGCGAATATTGGCAGCCGATGGGGTGTTGGTCGCCAGTGTGTTCAAGTAAGCCAAGCCCCCCACGTCCTCGGCTTTGCCAGAGGACTGGAGCGCTTCATACACGGTGATCACATCTGCTGGCTTGGACCCGTCGATCAACTTCGCAATGTGCTCAAAAATAACCCGGTGGTCGTAGCGGTAAAAGTCATCCGACTTGATAACATCACCAATTCGATCCCAGGCCTGATTGTCCAACAGCAGGCCGCCAACCACAGACTGCTCAGCTTCCAGAGAGTGAGGCGGCACGCGCAGGCTGGTGATTTCTTGTTCCGGAAAATTGGATTCGTTCATGGCACCACGAAGTAGTCACAGGCTAACAACACGACGGGGATGAACCGGGCAATCCAACCCCGTGACGGGCTCCAAGTTTAACCGATTGTCAAGGCATCGGCTTGTTTCCCCGCCTCAAAGGCTGTGATTCCAGGCAGGCACCGCATGTTTCGCTTCAGAGCGATGAGTCATGTGAACCCTGGCGCAAGCCCGGCTTTTGAAGCTCAAAGCAGCGCGTTGACAAACAACACCGGTCTGCAGATCGAAGTCTTTGGACTGACTTACCCGGAACCTTGGAAGCTTGCTGCACCACCGAGGCAGTTACCTTGGTATTGATTGGCAATGGAGGATTATATGATCAGTGGTCTACCAGCAAAGTTTCCGTGTCGGGTGCAACCCAAATTCCTCCATCGCGACATGTTTCAAAGCCAATTGACATTGCACAGTGCACTGCTTGGCCGGCGCATGGTGTTCTTGGTCCATGCCCAACCATTTGCACGAGCGCAAGCGCAGCAGCTGACAAGGCTGCAGTTGCTCGTGCTGAAGACCATTTTCGAGCATTTGTTTAGCCCTCCCAGCCGCGCCCCTCGCCACAATCCAAACCCACATCCGCGACCACAGGCCCAGCCCTCAAGACCGTCCAACGGGGCATATCGCCCCAGGCACACAGAGGCTCCGCAGCAACACGCCCGACCACCACGGCGCGATCCCGATTGCAAGGTGACAAAGGCATATGCGGATGTTGTGGATGTGTTGCAGCAACCAGCCTTGGCCAGTGGCAACAACTTCAAAAAAATGCAGTTTGAATCTCGAAAAGCAGATTTTCACGCGGCCTATGCAGAGCTACTTCGGGTGCGCCAGACAGGCGGCCAGTCTGCAGAGGCAGAGGTGGCCTTTGCCCGGGCAAGCAAACACCTGAGACTGCATTTACACCCTGACAAGGCAGAAGCAGGAGAACAAAAGCTTTTCAATGAAGCCACCCAAAGGCTAGGCCAGCTTGAGGCCGTGTTGCTCCGCAAAGAGAGTGAGTGAGATCGATCAATAAAAAAGGCCATCCAGATGGATGGCCTTTTAACAGCAGGGCCAGACGATGCGATGCACCGTCATGCCCAACATGGCAGATTAGGCGGCTTCGCCAGCCACCACGACTTTAACGTCTACAACCACGTCGGGGTGCAGGGCTACGGTCACGGTGTGCTCGCCAGCAATTTTCAATGGGCCATTGGGCATGCGCACTTGGGACTTTTCTACAGCCAACCCCATGTTGGTGAGCTCAACAGCCACATTGTGATTGGTTACCGAACCGAACAAACGACCGTCCACGGCCGCCTTCTCGCTCAGTTGAACCACAGCCTCGGCCAGCTTGGCACCCAGCACCTGGGCTGCAGCCAGTTTGTCGGCAGCGGCCTTTTCCAGCTCGGCCCGGCGGGCAGCGAATTCTGCAATTGCAGACTCGGTGGCGCGCTTGGCTTTGCCATAAGGAATCAGGAAATTGCGGGCATAGCCGTCTTTAACACGAACCACATCGCCCAGTTGACCCAGGTTGGGCATTTTTTCAAGAAGAATAACTTGCATGGTGTTCTCCCGTACTGCTTAGTGGTTGTCGGTGTATGGCAGCAAAGCCAGGAAACGTGCGCGCTTGATCGCAGTGTCCAGTTGGCGCTGATAGTTCGCCTTGGTGCCAGTGATGCGAGCGGGCATAATCTTGCCGTTTTCGCTGATGAAATCCTTGAGCGTGTCGATGTCTTTGTAATCGATTTGCTCTACCTTGCCCACGGTGAAGCGGCAAAACTTTTTGCGCTTGAACAGTGGGTTTTGCTGAGGGCGACGCCCTTTGCGATCATTTTTACGACCAAAAGCCATAATGTTCTCCAACAATTTGAGCCTTCAACACGGGCGCATTGCGCAAACATGGAAGCGAAGGCTTTTTGATTTGTGCGAACGAAGAGCCAAAAAACCAGACCACTCCCCCAATTGCCCCAGGCTGATTTGTTCAACCTGCTTGGCCGCCACGCCCATGGCCAAGGCAGACACTGTGCACTTGACCGCTCTTGTTTTGCTTGCCTCGAGCTGCTCACTTTCGTGCGCCAACTCAAACTCGCAAACCGGCACGCCGGCTGGGGTGTAACGCAACACCGATTTGGCTGTGAGGGTGGCAATCAAAATGAACTGATTGCTGACCTGCCCGGCCTGCAGCGAATCCGCTGCCCGATGTGGCTGGGGTGATTTGTTTTGCTCTTCCTCCAAATTCATGAAACTGCCAACGATGGACCCGATTACTCGGCGTCGTCTTCGTCGTCAGAGTCGCCGCGGTCGTCGCCTGCAGAAGCCGTGGCTGCAGCAGCCTTACGCTCTTGCTCACGCTGTACTTCTTTCATCATGGGGGAAGGTGCAGTTTCAGCCTTCTTCATTTTGACGGTCAGGTGACGCAACACGGCATCATTGAATTTGAACGCAGTTTCGAGTTCTTCCAGAACTTCCTGGCTGCACTCGATGTTCAGCAGAACATAGTGGGCTTTGGCCAGTTTCTGAATTGGGTATGCCAGCTGACGACGGCCCCAGTCTTCATGGCGGTGAACTTTACCGCCGTTGGATTCGATGATTCCACGATACTTCTCAACCATGGCGGGCACTTGCTCACTTTGGTCGGGATGCACGATGAAAGCAATTTCATAGTGACGCATTGATAACTCCTATGGATTTTCCACAATTGGAAAAGCCACCGCACCCCCGTGGTGCAGTGGCAGGTAACCCAAAATTATAGGTTGATTTGCGGCCCGCCGCAATGCAATAGACCGTTTAATTGGCAGTTTTCAGGCGTTTTGTTGCAGCAAACGCTTTTTTTCCATGTCGCGCAGTTCGCGACGCAGCACTTTGCCCACTGGACTTTTGGGCAATTCGGTGACAAATTCCACATGGCGAGGAATTTTGTAAGCCGTCATGTGCTTGCGACAGTGCTCAACAATGGCTTCAGCGGTGAGGTCCGGGTCCTTTTTAACCACAAACAACTTCACGGCCTCGCCCGTCTTTGCATCGGGCACCCCGACTGCAGCAGCCTCAAAAACGCCGGTGAGCAAGGTGGCAACCGCCTCGATTTCCTTGGGGTAGACATTGAAGCCCGACACCAGAATCATGTCTTTCTTGCGGTCTGTGATGTAGAAGTAGCCGTCTTGGTCCATGTAGGCAATGTCACCCGTTTTCAGCCATCCATCCTGGGTCAGTATTTCCGCTGTTTCACGGGGTTTGTTCCAGTAGCCGCGCATCACCTGCGGGCCCTTCACGCACAACTCGCCTTCTTGCCCAACGGGCAACTCGTTAAAATCGTCGTCTCGAATAGACACGCGCGTGGAGGGCACAGGCAGGCCAATCGAACCGTTGTACTCCTCATGCAGCGGGTTGATGCACACGGCTGGAGACGCCTCGGTGAGACCATAAGCCTCTGACAGGCGTGTGCCGGTGACTTTCTTCCAGCGCTCGGCCACGGCGGGCTCAATGGCTGCACCGCCACCGAGGACGAGTTTTACATGGGAAAAGTCCACCAGCTCAAAACCCGGCGTGTTGAGCAAACCATTGAACAAGGTGTTTACACCCGTAAGTGCAGTGAACGGCACCGCGGAAAGTGTTTTGACGAACGCCTTCATGTTGCGGGGGTCGGTGATCAGCAAACAATGCCCGCCCACTTTGATGAAGACGAGGATATTGGCTGTAAGACAAAAGATGTGATACATGGGCAGCGCGGTGATCGCGATTTCTTTGCCCTCTTCAATGTCCTGATTCAGCCATGCAGAGGCTTGCTGAAGGTTGGCCACAATATTGCCATGGGTCAGCATGGCCCCCTTGGCCACGCCAGTGGTCCCACCTGTGTATTGCAGAAAGGCGAGGTCATCGTGCGTGATGTTGATCTTTTTCAACTCACAGTGACGCCCCAAAGCCAAGGCCTTTTTGAAGGGTATCGAGCCTGGCAAATTGAAGGCAGGCACCAGCTTTTTGACATAACGCACCACAAAATTGAGCAGGGTACGTTTGAAAAAACCATGCATCTCGCCCATGGAAGCCAAAAGAATATGCTCCACGGGAGTGTTCTTGAGCACCTTCTCGAGTGTGTGCGCCACGTTTTCAAAGACCACGATCACCTTGGCACCAGAGTCGCGCAGTTGGTACTCCAGCTCGGTTGGCGTGTACAGCGGGTTTACATTCACCACAACAAAACCAGCACGAATGGCACCCATCATGGCCACCGGGTACTGCAGAAGGTTGGGCATCATGAAGGCCACACGGTCGCCTTTTTTCATGCCGGGCAAGCTCTGCAGGTAAGCCCCAAAGTCACGGGTGAGGGAATCCAGCTTTTGGTAACTCAGGGCGGTGCCCATGTTGCTGAAAGCTGTTTTGTCGGCAAACTTGCGGCTGGCCTCTTCAAAAATCTCGCGCACGGAGGGGTACTGGTCCATGTCGATGCCGGCGGGCACCCCCGGCGGATAACTCTGAACCCAGGCTAGGTCTGTCACACATGTCTCCTTGGAACACCGGCGTGCTTGGCCGGTCAATCTGTTTGCTGATATGCGCTTGAACGCGCCCACGCCATGCGCTACACAATATGCGCGAATGTGAGCATTTGATCAAAGAGCTAGGATTCTAATGCACCACGCATTGATTGTGAGCCACCCACGGGAAATCCATTGAGCGTGCCAGCCTTAATTTGAGCCAGCAGGCCAAACTCCCGCTCCTGAATGGTCTGAAAAAACATGGTCGGCTTTTCCAGGGCTGCGAACGCCACGATGCCCTGACTTAAAAAATCGTGGAAATCCTCTAAATTTGCCTTTTGCGCTGCACCACGCGTCATTTTGAGCAAAGGCCTCAAAAAGGGGAAGCGCAAAAGACCACGGATAGACTCCCCCACCTCACTCACCAGCTCAATCTGCCGGGCACGCAAATCGTATTGACGCTGCTCACGGTAGGCTTGAATGTACAGACCATCTCTAGATATTACATTAACTTTCCAATCTTCTGCATTGATATATCTACATATATCATCATCGAGCACCTCAGCCATCAGATCCATCAAAATGACTTTTCGCACCACCTCCACCGCCTGCCTGGGCAGAAGGCTCTCGAGTTTGGGCAACACACGCTCCACCTGATGGTCGCGCCGGCTCACATCGCCAGTGCAATAGAGCTGATCAAGAAAAAACCGCCCAGCCGGTTCGGTGTCTTTTTTATCAAGTAGATCCTGATATGTCATCGACAGGCGTTTGTTTTGAAAAGACTTTAGCTCAGATTTCAAATTCAAAAACTCAAGATCCCGCTCCGCACCTGCACGCAATTGGCGGATCTTGGATTGCATCTCGGTGGCAGACAAGTGAAAGTCGATCATGGCAAGACATGAAGAAGGAACAGACTGGATTTGCGGCATTGCACCACAAATCAGACATGGAAAATAGTCAAATTTTATGTTTACATTCGTTAATGGTAAAACCTGAGAGAGTGAGACAACATGAACGCGCCATCCAAAATCCAGGGTCAGGAACTGACCGCTGCTGAACTGAAAGCCACGCTGGAGTCCCTCAAGCAAGCTTACCGGATCAATCCCTACCCCACATGGACTCAACGCAAAACATGGCTCAAGCAATTGAGTGACATGGTGTACGAGAACAAGCATCGC
>DASUEC010000113.1:0-7014 GCA_036275255.1 Limnobacter sp.
CACCGCTCAAAATTGCACCTGGGGCAATGTGGCAATAAGCGCCAATTTGGCATTCATGATCAACAATAGACCCGTGATTCAGGATGCATCCTTCCGCCACATGGCTGTCTGCAGCCACGATTGCAAATGGGGCAACAAAAGTACCCTCCTGAATGGCAGCAGACTTTGCGATGCATGCCCGCTCACTCAGAACAGACAAAGGTTGATGCGCTCGTCGCAGCATGTCGATAAAAAGGTGCCGACGGATCTGATTGTTGCCAACCGCAATATGAAAAAGCCCTGCCTCACAAGAGTCCAGCGTGAGCGCTGGGCAATGCACAGGGTGATTCAAAATCAAGGAGCCTTCCAGCGCCGGATTATCATCCCGGAGTACCAATGCGAGCCCATTCATTCCTGTGGCATTCATGGTGTCAATAACCACCTTTGCATGGCCACCCGCTCCCAAGATATAAAGAAGATCAGTACGCATTGACTTTATTCAGCACCGAAGGGGTTAGATCAATTCTTTCCAAAAGCTCAACAATGCGACCCGCCGTGCCTCCCTGGCCGTAAAGATTGAATGGCGCGTCGCGTCTGGATCTGCCGAGGGCTTGCTGTATGGTGGCGTGCACTGCTGGGTAAGAGGCATTACAGTCGAGCACATTGTCGCCATGCTCCCGGAGCATCTGCCGGCTGCCCACATTGACCACCGTTGTGTCAAAAGAAGCCGCCTCAATAATGCCAGAGCTGGAGTTTCCGATCAAAAAATCCACATTGGCCAACGTATCAATGTAGTCTGGTCGGCTCAAGTGTTGAACCAGTTTAAATCCCCGGGTGGTTTTAAAATTCTCCAACACACTGCGGATCTCGTCGCTGCCTGCGTCAGCATTTGGGTAAAGCATCACGGTTTGTATTTGCAAGTCGAAAAGGCACTGCAACAACTCTTTCATTTGCTCGGCTGCTTTGGCCGCCTCCTGCACCACAGGATGAAACACCATCAATGCGAGAGGCGCATCCTCACGAAAGTCAAACTTTTTACATATTTCAGGTCGATTGCTTCTTTTTAGGCTTTGAATACCGTCCAGGCCAGGCGCACCCGTCACCCAAACATGCGCTGGCAGTTCACCCATCTGGACCAGTCGGGACCTGGCCTGCTCCGTGGCCGTAAAATGGTAGTGCGATAGCTTCGAGACAGCGTGCCTCACCGGCTCATCAATCGTGCCAGAGCGCTCGCCGCCGTGTACATGCACAATCGGGATACCAAGGTGAATTGCCGCAATCGCCCCGGCGAGCATTTCACCTCGATCTCCCAGTAAAAGAACACAATCAGGTTTTAGCGCATCAAAAGCTTCCATCAATTCACAGGTGAGTTTGCCAACAAAAACACCCATGTTGTAGCCTGAGGATTCATCCGAAACTGCGCAGAGGCGTCTAAAAATTGGCAAACCTGAGCGCTCTATTTCTTCAACCGTGTAACCATGCTTGCGCGACAAATGCATCCCGCATGCAATCACCTGTAACTCAAGAGATGGGCAAGCGTGAATCGCTTGCAGGGTCTTCTGCATCAGGCCAAAGTCTGCGCGCGTGCCTGTGAGGTAACACACCTTTCGCATGATCACTCCACGTCTTCAAGGCCGATGAGGTGACCTTTGCTGAGGTTTGCACGGGTTTTCTTGCCAATCACCTTATCCAGCTCTGCAGGAGAGAGTCCAACGCCAGGTCTGCGCATTACCAAATCGCCTTCGGTCAATAAGTGTTTGGCAAGCACGTCATGTTTGAGCACAATGCTACGCCTTGCCACATCGCGCACCTTCAATTCCGATGCAGTGGCCCGTTTGGTTCCATCGCCCAAGGCCACCTCAACTTGTCGAATCTGCTCAACAAGCATCTTGAGTTCTGCCGGCTCCAGCGATGCTTTGTGGTCTGGACCCTTCAACCCTTTGTCAATCGTAAAGTGTTTCTCGATCACCTTGGCACCCAAAGCAACTGCTGCCGTGCTCACACCCACACCCAGGGTGTGATCCGAGTACCCCACCTCCACATCCAGCGTGGTTTGCAGTGTCAGCATGGCCTTTAAATTGGCCTCTTCAGCGGCGGCAGGGTAGTTCGATGTGCAGTGTAAAACAGTCAAGTTTGGTGTACGCCCGCAGTACATTGTATGGGTGTCGCGGATAAGCGCAACAGTCTGGCAAACCTCTTCCAGATCACTCATGCCCGTCGACAGCAAGATGGGCATGGACTGCCTGGCTGCAAACCGAACATACGGATGGTTTGTGAGTTCGCCTGACGGGATTTTAAGGATCTTCATCCCCAGGCTTTTTAGAAGCATCAACTCTGGCTCGCCAAAAGGCGTTGACATGAATTCAATGCCCACCTGCGTACAATGGCGCACCAACACGCGATGCGCATCTTCACTCAATTCAAGAGATTTGAGCATCTCGTATTGATCACCTTCACCCGTTTCACGGGTTTGGTATTCGGCTTTGGCAGCGCCTTTGAGCACCAAGTCATCCGCTGAAAACGTCTGAAATTTCACCGCATCGGCCCCGCATGCCTTTGCGATGTCAATCAGCTCGATGGCCAGATCCAGTTTCCCGTTGTGATTCACGCCGGCTTCCGCAATCACAAACGTGCGGTTTTGGGTCACCATGCTGTCCACCCACCGTCAACCATCAAGTTTTGTCCAGTCATCCACCTGGATGCGTCAGAGGCCAGCAAAGCAGTCACACCTTTAAAATCCTGCTCCTCACCCATTCTTTTGAGCGGGGTTTTATTGATGTACCTGTCACTAAAAAGCGGATTTTGACCGCGAGCCAAACCGCCTGGGCTAATGCAGTTCACGCGGATCTGGGGTGCAAGCACAGTAGATAGCCATCGGGTCAGTTGAACCAGCCCTCCTTTGCTGGCCGCGTAGGCCGCGGGGTTGCCCATGGCTGTGCCATCGTAGAGAGACATGTCTGGGCCCAACACGCCGTAGATGGACGAAACATTCACGATGCTTCCATTTTGATTGCGGGCAAGTTGATCTCGAAACAGCTGGCTCAAGTGGAAGCATGCCGTCAAATTAACCTCGAGCGCCCTGCGCCAGGTTTCAATCGACTGTGCAGAAAACTCACAAACCCAACCCTTGAGCGTGCTGTCTCCTACAAAGCCGGCATTGTTAATCAACACATCCAGCGATCCGGCTTCTTCGGCCACCCGCGCTGGCAAATGCTTTCGTTCCTCTTCTAGCTCAAGGTTACAAGCCATGCCCCAGCATCTCACGCCGAATTCGGTTTGAACGGCCTGGGCACGAGTCATAGCCTGATCGTAGTTAATGTCTACCAACACCACAGACGCACCGAGCTCAGCCACCGTTCTGGCCATCTCGTAGCCCAGGTGGCCAGCGCCCCCGGTGATCATAACCAAGCGTTCTTTCATGTTCAATTGAGCGGCAAGTGTGGTCATTGCTTGTCCTTGTCTCGAGTGGCCATCATGGCTTGAGCCAGATCAAAGTCGTAGGCGGTGTCTATGTCTAGGGCGCGTGCGTTTGGTACTTCAACTGTTTTCACACGCCCCTCAAAGAGTCCCGAGTGGCGTAGAACAAAGCCTGGCCTTGCGGCATACGCAACCGTGGTGATGTCAAACACAGCGGGTGCATCCTGCCTGCGAGTAACACCCCCAGGCAGCTTTGCAAACAGCGATGCATAACCTTCAGAGTCCAGTTTCACCATATTGAAATATGGGTTCCGCTCGGCTTGGCGCACTGTGATTACAACATCGGCCAAAGGGTCACCTTGAATTGCAGTGAGGCAATTCAACACATCTTCTGTGGCACGCATTGGTGCGGTGGCCGGCAGGCTTATAAACACATCGAAATCTCCTCGGTTCTGCTGGTACCAAGTGATTGCATGTTGCCAGGCTTTCCATTCTGAGGCTGTGTCGGTTGCAAGCTCAGCTGGGCGCTCAAAGGGGGTTTCAGCCCCCCATTGCCGCGCCACATGGGCTATGTTTTGGCAGTCTGTGGAGACAATTACTTCTGAGAGCCCCGCCGCTTTGGCAGTCAAAATGGAATGGGCGATCAAAGGCTTACCGGACAGGGGTTTGATGTTTTTGCCGGGAAGCCCCTTTGAGCCACCTCTGGCAAACACAAAACAGACAGTTTTCATAATGGCCTTTGCTGGTTCACCGTGACCCAAGCCTCCGTCTGTGAAGACAATTCACAGGCGTCGATGGTCCTCATCACATCCAGAGCACCTGCCAGGTCGCAAGCGGTGTTTTCAATGCGAGCGGCTTTGGTCAAAAAATACTCAAGCTGATTCAGGTACATCAAATTTCTATCCGGTATTTTGTAAGAGTCGATCTTCCAAGCCTTGCTTCCAGGTATGGACTGCCACACCTCATCGTCCAGTGCTTTCCAGATCAATGTGCCGTTGGTGCCCACAAACTGACAGTCCCGATTTGGTGTTCGCTGCAAAAAGTCGAGGTGCACCACGGCCATCGGGCCATCGTCACCGTGCTCCATCAAAATGTCCACAGAGTCAGGTACATCCATGTCGTGCAGGCTGAGTTGTTTCTGCGCACAATACACACGGCTTGGTTGACCCAAGATCCAGCGCAAATAATCAAGCTCATGGCTCAGTTCCAGCAAAGGACCACCCCCAAGTGCACGGCGTGCAGATCCGCTTACACGGTGATCTTTGCCCGGTCGCCAGTCAGGCAAGTATTGGCCGACTTGCGCACGCACGTGTAGAAGTTCCCCAATCTCACCGCCCAGTAGTCTGCGTCGTGTCTCGAGCAGGGCTGGTAAAAAACGAAGGTTATACCCGACCATGCAAAAGTCGGTGCCGCGTTCCAAATATTTTTTTAAGGGTGCACAGTTTGCATAATTCAAGCCAAGGGGTTTCTCAAGCAAAACCGGTATGCCTGCCTCCAAAAAGGGTAGGGCGGTTTCCACATGCATGTTGGCGGGGTTTGCAATCACCACTGCATTGGGCTCGAATCGCAAAGACTGTTCAATGCTGTTCAGTGTTTGAAACTCGAATGGGATGGTCGCCTGTGGCTGACTCGACAAACCCGTGCGAAGTACCGCCAGCGAGGCCTCTGGGCGCAACGTCTTCAGGTTGGACAGGTGTCGGGCACCAATACTGCCCAATCCCACCACCAGGTAACGCTCGCCCATGGTCACATTCTCATAAAGTTTTTAATCATTTGCAGGCCAATTTCTCCACTGCGTTCTGGGTGAAATTGAGTGGCAACCAGGCTGTCCTGTTGAACTGCCGCGCACACGCGGTGGCCTCCGTAATCACAGTCGGCAAGGCGCACACCCGGGTTTTCGGGTACAGCCGCATATGAGTGTACAAAGTAAACAGCTGGCTGCCCATCTTGGTAGTTGTTCAGCATGGTGTTTGCCCAGCTAGAGCCACCCATAGGCTTCAGCAGGTGATTCCAGCCAATGTGTGGCACCCTTTGGTGCTGGCCGTTTGTGGTTGTGTTTGGAATCCGCTTCACATGCCCCTTTAAAATACCCAAGCCCAAATGGCTACCAAACTCTTCACTGGATTCGAATAGAATTTGCATCCCCACGCAAATGCCCAGGGTTGGGTTGTTTGATGCAGCGTATTGGCGTATTACATCCGAGTAGCCGCGCCTATCAATTTCGGCCATGCAATCGGCAAACGCGCCAACGCCCGGAACCACCAGTCTTCCATGGCTTGGCACATCGGCAGGTTGATGGGCAATCAACACCTTCGCGCCACAATGTTCAAATGCCCTCACCACGTTCAACAAATTGGCCAGGCCGTAGTCAATTACAACAACCTCAGGTGGGTTCATACGTTTCTTCTCACAGCCAAATCTGCAGCCAACGCAGCGTTGCGAATCTCGCCAATGCTGAGCCGCTTGTAATGCAGCACATCTGCCATAGCAATCCCGTCGGCCAAACCTTGCGTGGCAGCCTCAACAAAGTGTGTTGTATTGCCCATTCCGCCACTGGCAATCACTGGCACGGACACCGCTTGGCTCACCTGTTTAATCAAATCCAAATCAAACCCCTTGCGTGTGCCTTCCATGTCCACGGAGGTTAGCAGCACCTCACCCGCACCCAGTTCCACGCCTCGTCGAACCCACGCCAACACATCCAGACCAGTTCTCTCTCGGCCATTGTCCGTGTAGGCCTCCCAGCGTCCGTCACCAACCTTTTTGGCCTCAATGGAGAGAACCATGGCTTGCGAGCCCAACTTTCTGGACACTTCAGAAATCAACTCCGGACGCTGAATGGCCGCGGTGTTGATCGCCACTTTGTCTGCACCTGATCGCAACAGGTGGCGTGCATCATCCACGCTTCTTACCCCTCCGCCTACGGTGATCGGAATATAGATCTGTTCCGCAGCACGCTTGATGATGTCGGTTAGATTGTTGCGCCCGTACAAGCTTGCAACAATATCCATGTAAATCAACTCATCGGCACCTTCACTGTAGTACTTCAACGCATATTCCTGCGGGTCCCCAACCACCCGCAAGCCTTCCAGGTGAATTCCCTTGATCAAGTTGGGGCCCTTGATGTCCAAGCGAGGAATAATTCGAAGATTACTCATGGGTGACCTGCCTAATCAAGGCAAATGGTTTTCGTGCCAAACCGCATGCCGCAGTTTCCACTGGTCATTTTCCCATTTCCAAAGATGTGGACTTCTAAAGTGATTGGCAAGCTGCATAAAGTATTCCTTGGTCATCATGGGCTGCTCAAACATTTTGCTCGCCTCAGGAAACTCATGGTCAGGAATACTCAAGTAGCGATAGATTTCTTCATCAAATCGCGCGGGATACTCGTGGTCGAAGCGTTTTACAAGCGCAACCCCTTCCTCGCGCGTGATGTCTTTGGATCGGATTTCTTGAGCTGCGTCGTAACTGGCCCGCCCCAGGCCAAACTTGATGCCCGTGGTGAAGTAATGGAAATCGTCAATCCGGTCATCGATGCTGTTGTATTTGCTGTAGGTGCCCGGTGTTCTCTCGGGTGAGGCCTGAAAGCCACCGTGCTCAACGGCATAGTAGTAACAG
>DASUEC010000114.1:0-2939 GCA_036275255.1 Limnobacter sp.
GGCATGGGCTACGGGGACTTCAAACTTTTGGCCGCCATGGGTGCTTGGCTGGGTGCAACAGCCCTCTTTGACATTGTCCTGATTGCCTCGGTGTCTGGCGTGTTTTTCGGATTGGCGATTCAAACCATTCGGGGCAAGAAAAAAAGCGAGGCTTTCCCTTTTGGTCCGTGCCTTGTTTTTGGCGCGCTTGCACACATGGGCGGGCTGCAACTGGCGCGCTGGATTTGAACATGACAAATCAAAAATCCAAGACACTGGTGGCTGGCCTCACCGGTGGAATCGGTTCTGGTAAAACTGCGGTCTCCAACCGGTTGGCCGAACTGGGCGCCACAGTCATCGACACAGATCAAATTGCCCATGCGCTCACTGCCCCCGGCGGAGAAGCCATGGCTGACATTCAAAGCGTTTTTGGAGACCGCGCGGTAGCACCCGATGGAAGCCTGGATCGCAACCACATGCGAAATCTGGTTTTTAGTGATCCCGGTCAGCGCAGCCGACTGGAGAAAATCCTTCACCCAAAAATAAGGGCGGTGGTTGAGGAAAAGCTGGCGCAGGGTGCGCCCATGTATTTTGTGCTGGTGGTTCCCTTGCTGATCGAGAAAAAAGGTTGGCTGGACATTCTGGATGAGGTGATTGTCGTAGACTGCTCCCCCGAAACCCAGGTGGAGCGGGTAATGGCACGCAATGGCTGGCCTGCAGGGCAGGTGCGCGCAGTGATGGAGGCGCAAGCCAGCAGGCAAGAACGGTTGGCACACGCCACCGAAGTTCTCTCCAACGATGGCCCCTTAGCCGATCTAATTCCGAAAATCGACTTTTTGCACAAAAAGTTGATAAAAACCACACAAAAATGAGCTGTGTATTTGCAAGAAAACCACAGCTGGTCCACAATCACGGCAAGACCACTTACTTCGATTGCGAATCCCCAGGTGACTCAAGACACGCACGGATCACAGGCCAGCGCCTCCTCGCTTGATGCGCTCACCACCTATGAATTTCCGCTCAACGAACGAATTCGCACCCTTCTGCGGCTAGAAGACCTGTTCGCGAAGTTTGAATTTTTCTTTCACCGGGACCATCGGCTCGACCATCACACTGCCCTGCTCACCCTCTTTGAAATCATCGAGGTGGGATCTCGCGCCGACCTGAAAAGTGACCTTCTACAAGAACTGGACCGCCAACGTGCCTCTTTGATCCAATTCAGGGGGCATCCCAACGTGGATAGGCAAACCCTCGAAGAAACGCTGACCAACATCGACAGGGCAAGCACGCAACTGAACAACTGCAATGGTCGCCTGGGATACCACCTGCGGGACAACGAGTTCCTGATGATCATTCGAAGCCGCTGCACCATACCGGGCGGCGTGTGTGAATTCGACCTGCCTGGATACCATCGCTGGCAAAGTCGCCCGGCCCAGGCTCGTCGAGTTGACATTGACACCTGGTTTGAACCCATGAAACCCTTGGCTCAGGCTATTCGGCTAGTGTTGCAAATTCTGCGTCACAGTGGCGAGGTGTCCACCGTGGTGGCCGAGCAGGGCAATTTCACCCAGCAAATGACTGGTAAAACCTACCAGTTGCTTCGCATCGACTTGCCACAAGAGCTTGAGGTTGTGCCAGAATTCAGCGCCAACAAATACATGTTGTGGATTCGCTTCAACGTGCCCAATGCCAACGGCGTGAGCAAAAACAACCCGCACACAGACCCCGTGGAATTCAAGATTCGCCTGTGCAATCTATGACCGAGCCGCGGATCATTGCCAACCCGTGTGCACCATTGCGCATGGCGATCTGTCGATCCTGAGGCCTCAGCCCCCCCACCGCAAACACGGGCAACTGTGCGCGTTCGGCAAGCGCCCTGAAAGCCAGCCACCCCATCCCTGTTTGCCCAGGATGAGAAGCAGTGGCTTGCACCGCCCCCAGCACAGCGTATTTCAAGCCCCGTTCATGCGCAGCCACCAAACCATCCATGCTGTGTACAGAGGCCCCGACTGCCCGCTCGCGGGCGCCTTCTCGCACGCCTTGCATCAAATGCCGCTCGGTCAAATGCACCGCATGCGGTGCAAGCTCCTGCGGCCCCACAAGCGCCTCAAGCGCAGCCAAGACATCCGAATTGATGAGCAGGGGCTGATTGTGCTTGTTGCACAGCGATACGCAATGCTGAAACGCCCATCGCAGGTCCTCACCGAGCAGTTCCTTCTCGCGAAACTGCACATACAGCGTCCGGGGAGGAGCAGCCTCAAGGCGTTGAACCAATTGCCGCGCAAACCCTTGCAGCGAGGCACCGTAGTGGGTAATCCACATGGTCTGAGGCTGCGCGAGCTTGGGCAACAGGGGTTCAGTGGCCGGTAAAATCGGGTTCAGTCCACGGGGCTCGAGGCTGTCCCAGGCAAAAACCTGGCCCTCAAGCGCCTCCGCCTGACCGCTGTGGTGCCACACCCTGTAAAGATGCAAGCGCACATTGGCATGTTCATAGTCGTGCTCAATCACAAACCACGGCCCGCCTTCCAGCGCAGTGATGTTCAGCTCCTCCCGAAGCTCTCGCACCAAAGCCTGCCACACGGTTTCTCCCGGCTCGACCTTGCCTCCGGGAAACTCCCAGTAGCCAGCGTACGGTTTGCCTTCGGGCCTGCACCCCCAGAGCACCTTGCCATCAGGCCCAAAGACCACGGCGACGGCCACATCAATGCGAGGCTTGTTTGTCGTCATGGGGCGGGTTTTAGTGCGCGTGAGCCTGCCCAATGCTTGGCAAACTGATGGGCAAGGCGTCCACTGCGGCTTCCCCGTTCAATGGTCCATCGCAGGGCCATGTGCCGGGCCTCATCGGTGTAGGGTTGGCCAAAACGGTTTAACCACACCTCGACAGCAGCCAAATACTCATCCTGGGAAAACGCGTGGAAAGACACCCACACGCCAAAACGGTCGGACAAAGAAACCTTTTC
>DASUEC010000115.1:0-6598 GCA_036275255.1 Limnobacter sp.
CACTCGCTTGCATCACCGTGGCCATGGTGCCAGCGGCTTGTTCAGCGCCCATCACCGCGGTTTTGCTGTTTGGCCAGGCAAACACAAATCGAGGGCCAAATGCCCGCCCGCACATGCCATAGTTGCCCGCGCCAAAACTGGCACCGCACAGCACGGTGATTTGAGGAACGGTTGCATTGCTCACCGCCTGGATCATTTTGGAGCCATGCTTGATGATACCTCCTTGCTCGGCCTGTTTGCCCACCATGTAGCCCGTGGTGTTTTGCAGGTAGATGATGGGGGTTTTTGTTTGGCAGCAGCTCTGGATGAAGTGGGTGGCCTTGGTGGCCCCCGCTGTGTCGATGGGCCCGAGGTTGCTGATGATGCCAATGGACACGCCCATGAGTTTGGCATATCCACACAGGGTTGCAGAGCCATAGTTGGCCTTGAACTCCAGGAAGTCGGAGTCGTCCACGATGCGGGCGATCACCTCGCGCATGTCCACCGGGGTCTTGATGTCGGCGGGCATGACGCCCAGCAGCTCCTCAGCGGGGTAACGTGGTGGAGGTGCCTGAGGGTCCAGTGCGGGCAATACACAGCGGTTGCTGTTGTTCCAGTCGATTTTGGCCATCACGTCCCGAGCGATGGCAATGGCATGCCTGTCATCGTCTGCGATGTAATCGCCCAGACCGGAAACCGAACAGTGCATGTCCGCGCCACCCAACTCTTCGTCACTGGCGATTTCGCCAGTGGCGGCTTTCAACAAGGGTGGACCGGCCAGAAATGCACGTGCACGTTCCCGCACCATGATCACCACATCACTCAAGCCCGGAATGTAAGCACCACCTGCGGTGGAAGAACCGTGCAACACATTGACCACAGGAAGGCCTGCCGCGCTCAGTTTGGCCAGCCTGTAAAAGTTACCGCCGCCCAGTACAAAGTGCTCGACCTTGTACTTCAACAGATTGGCACCGGCGGATTCGCCCAAGTTGATGAACGGAAGCCTGTTTTCAAGCGCAATGTCTTGTGCCCTTTGCATTTTTTCAATGCCCATGGCCTGAAGCGAACCCGCTTCAATGCCGGAGTCGCTGGCCACCACCATGCACAGGGTGTTGGACACATAGCCCAATCCTGCGATGATGCCGCCACCAGGAATGCTTTTGTCGGCCTTCTGGCCATCTTGCATGTACCCAGCCAGCGTGCTGAGCTCAAGAAAGGGTGAGCCGGGGTCAAGCAGCAGCCCCACCCGGTCGCGGGGCAACAGTTGCCCGCGCTTTGCAAAGGATGAGGCTGCCCTTGCAGAGGCATCCCGGGTGCGTTGCTCCAAACCGCGCAGGGTTTGAAGGTGTGTGCGCATGTGGGCTGTGTTTTTTTCAAACTCTGCGCTGTTTGCCTGAATGTTGGATTGCAGTATTGGCATGGTTGGTGTCACTTGCCTTTGGCCGCGCGTTCTGCGTCGCGGCGTTGAATCACTTCAGGCAGACCGCCGAGGTGGAAGCTATTGAATGCGGGGTTTTGTTTGCCATTGCCCACCACGGGCCAAACACGTTTGGCATTCACCGCCGCACCATCCACACGAATGCAACTGCCGGAAATGAATGAGGCAGCCGGACTGCACAAGAAAGTGAGCACGGAAGAGACTTCTGCTTCCAGGCCCAGGCGTTGCAATGGAATGGTTTTGTCCAGTTGCATGATGGTTTGTTTCATGGGTTCGGGGTAAGTGTCCATCCCGCTGGAGGCAATAAACCCTGGTGCAACCGCGTTGACGCGCACAGGCGCCCATTCCAGCGCGGCAGTCTCGGAAAAATTCAACATGCCCGCACGGGCGGCACCAGAATGTCCCATGCCTGGCATGCCATTCCACATGTCAGCGATGATGTTGGTGATCGACATGTCGGTTTTGCCCAGGTGGCGAACCATGTGCTGGTTGAACACTTCCCTGGCCACCAGAAACCCGCCGGTCAGGTTGTTGCGCACCACGGTTTCCCAGCCTTTGGCGCTGATTGCGCTAAGCGGCGAGGGAAATTGCCCGCCCGCGTTGTTGATAAGGTGGTCGATTTTTCCATGCGTTTTCAAGATGTCGGCCACCGTCTCCTTCACCCGTTCTTCTTCACGGATGTCGCAGCTGTGCAGGCTGATCTGAACCTCACAGGTCTGCAGAATTTCGGCTTTCACTGCCTCCAGTTTTTCAATCTTTCGGCCCACCAGCGCAAGATTGGCGCCCAGGCTGGCCAGTTCATGGGCTGTGCAACGGCCAATGCCAGAGCCGCCTCCGGTGACGACGATGGTTTGGCCTGCAAAGAGCCCTGGTTTAAAAACGGATTGGAAGCTGTTCAAAGTGTGCCTCGACGATATTCAAGCGAACGTTTGATTGATAATATAGGCGAATTGTCACCAACTACGGCGTGCCTGTCAACGCCTCCATGCGCATGAACACTTCATCTACACCGATCCACAAAACGGTCCACGTCGGCGGTGCCTGCGGTTTTTGGGGCGATAGCAGCCTGGGCACGGAGCAGTTGTTGCAGGTGCACGGCCTGAACTACATCACTTACGACTATCTTGCAGAACTGACGCTGGCCATCATGGCGGGCATGCGAATGAAAAATCCAGAACATGGGTACGCCCTGGATTTTGTGGAATTGATGAAAAAGGCCCTGCCTGTGGCCAAGGTCAAGGGCATTCGAATTGTGGCCAATGCGGGCGGTTTAAACCCCAAGGCCTGCGCAGACGCCCTGCGCAAGGCCCTGGATGAGGTGGGCTGTGATGCAAGGATTGGTGTGGTCGGTGGGGACGATGCCACGGCCAGCCTGGGCCGATTGCGCAAGGAAGGCGTGGCACTGAAGGACCCGAATGCGCAGACCACCGTTCCCCCCTTCTTTTTGACGGCCAACGCCTACCTGGGGGCATTCCCGATTGCGGCAGCCCTGGATGCGGGAGCCGACATCGTGATCACGGGTCGGGTGGTAGACAGCGCCATGGTTTTGGGGGCCTTGATCCATGAGTTCAAATGGACGCCCAATGACCTGGACGCCCTGGCGCAGGGCAGTTTGGCGGGGCACATGGTGGAGTGCGGTGCACAGGCCACAGGGGGGCTCTTCACCGATTGGGAGCTGGTGCCGGATTGGGCCAACATTGGTTACCCCGTGGTGAGCGTGCAGGCCGATGGCAGTTTTGAATTGAGCAAACCCGAGCACACGGGCGGCTTGGTGAATGTGGCAGTGGCCACGGAGCAAATGCTGTATGAAGTCCATGACCCGGCGAATTACGCCCTGCCCGACGTGGTGTGCGATTTCACCACGGTGCGCATGACCCAGACCGCCCCGGATCGGGTGCGTATGGAGGGGGCCCGTGGAAAGGCGCCCAGTGAGCTGTACAAGGTGTGTGCGACTTATCCAGAAGGCTTCCGCTGCATCGGTTTGTTGTCGGTGGTGGGATTTGATGCACACGCGAAGGCGGTGCGAACCGGCGAGGCCATTCTGGAGCGCACGCGTGCCATGTTCAAGCGTCAGGGCTTGGCGGATTACACCCGCACCCAGATTGAAATCATTGGCAGCGAGACCGATTTGGGGCCGCATGCAAAAGTGAAGCTGGGCCATGAGGCCTTGTTGCGCATTGCGGTGGTGCATCCAGACAAAAAAGGGGCTGGCATTTTTTCCCGGGAAATTGCGCCGGCCGGCACCAGCTATGCGCCGGGCACCAGTGGCAACTTTGGCATGGGGCGGCCCAATGTGACGCCTTTGGTGAAATTGTTCAGTTGCTTTGTGCCCAAAGCCATGCAAACGCCCATGGTGTGGGTGGACACAAGCGCGGTGGATTATGTGGAGCCCCCCCACCCTGTTGCTGGCGAGTGTGATGCGATGCAGTCCCATGCGACACATGGCGGTGCTACACCCCAGGCCGCTGCGTTGAATATTCCTGACAGTTTGTTGGGCAAGCCTTTGCTGGCCATTGCGCACGGGCGCAGTGGTGACAAAGGCAACACCAGCAATGTGGGCGTGGTGGCCAGGTCTGAGGCGCACTATGCCTTGCTGGTGGCTTTGCTCACTCCCCAGCGCATCAAGGCTTACCTTGGGCACCTGGTGCAAGGGGAGGTTACCGTTTTTGGGTTACCTCAAGTCATGGCGTTGAACATCGTTATGACAGAGGCATTGGACGGTGGGGGCATGACCTCGATGCGCAACGACCCTCTGGGCAAGGGCATGGCGCAACTGTTGCTGACCATGCCAATCTCATGGTGAAAATCTTCACGCAAACGGAGGGGTACACCACCTTGGGCGTACCCCCTAGTTAGTTATCTTTTTCCTACACGATGTCTCCGTTGATGAACATGTGAGGTGCCTCTGAGCGCCTACAACATGTCACACACAGGAGAACGTCATGAATTTCAAGAAAATCGCAGTTGCAGCCGCCATTGCCACAGGTTTTGCCATGCCCTTGTCGGCGCAGGCTTCAGACATCGCCACATTGAATGGCTGGGGAGCTTTGTTTGCCGCAGCCCATGCAGGTCAACAGCAGGCCGCGGCACAGGGTCAAGGCGAAATCAAGGTGGGCCTCTTCCAGGCCCGCCAGCAGCCTCCAGCCGCACAGCCCGCTCCAGCCGCCCCAGAAACCCAGCAGCCTGCACCTGCTTCACCCGCTCCCCAGACTGGTGATGAAGGCATGGCTGAAGCCCCAGCCATGGATGCGCCAGAAGGCGACATGGCCAATGCAGACAACGCCACGGCAGAGTCCGCAGAGGCTGGCCAGGCGCAAATGGGCAAGGCCACCGCAAGTGCCAATGCGAGCCTGAGCGCCAGTGTAAAACTGACCGGTGACGGTGTGGGCAAGGCCCTGGACGCTGTGGATGGTGTTTATCAAACTGCAGGCACCGTCGTGGAAGGCGTGGTGGGTGGCGTGATGGGCACGGCACAAACCATGGCAGACCGCTCGTCGGGCTTGAATGTGGCTGCCGATGCAGCCCAGAGTGGCTCACTGAATGTTGCAGGTTTGGCAACGGCCAATGTGGCCAGCACCCTGAGCACCACAGCGAGCATTGCAAGCGCAGGTCAGTTGAGCGCCATCACCGCCATGACCAGCAGCCTAGTGCAGAACGTGATAGCGGCTCGCCCAGCCTCCTTGAGCGGTTTGTTGCGCTAAACATTGCCTGCATCGGCAAAAAGCCCTCCAATTGGAGGGCTTTTTCATGCCTGCTGCAAGAAAAACTCAACCACCCGCTCGGTCAGGGTGTCCAGATTTTCGCCTTTGCGCGGCTTGTACCAGGTGACCATGAAATTCATGGCACCCAAAACCATCAGGCGGGCAAATTTGGGATCACTTTTCAGGAAGCCTTCGGCATGCAGGCCATGAACAGCCTGTTGCCATATGGCGTCATATTCGTCTTTGGTGGCAATCAAGCGGCGTTGATGTGTTTCATCCAGGCAGCGCCAGTTGTATAGCATCACTGGAATGAAATCGTTTCCGTCCTCCAGGATGATGCTGAGGTGTACTCGCACCAGGGCCTTGAACTGAACATCGGCGGCCAACCCGGGTTTCACCACTGCACGGGTTTTCTCGAGGCCTTGCCGCAGCCCCTCTTCGACCACGGCCACAAGGATGTCCTGCTTGCTTGCAAAATGGTAGAAGGGGCTGCCGCATTGCATGCCCACGGCGTTGGCGATGGCGCGCATGCTGGCACCGTCGTAGCCCTTGTCGCGAAAAAGCTTGGCCGCTGCGCGCACAATGTCGCCACGCCGGCCGTCGTCGGTTTTTTGTTCTTTTAGTACTCTAGCCACTTCCCAGTCCTTTTTTATTGTGTGTTCACATCCAAATTCTTGCTCATCCACTGATGTGGAATACCCACCTCCGTGTGCGGGTCTGCATCGGCTTTAAATCCATGCCGAAGGTAAAAGGGGATGGCATGTTGCTGTGCGCTCAATCGCACCTGCTTGAAACCTTTTTTCAAGGCTTCGTTGAGCAAAGCAGCCAGCATGGCCGCGCCAATTCCCTTGCCGCGGTGGTGTTGCAAAACCGCCATGCGCCCGATTTTACCGTGGGTTAACAAACGGGCGGTGCCCACCACCTCATCCTCAAGCCAAGCGACAGCGTGAATGGCGGTGGCGTCTTCATCGTCCCATTCTTCATGTTCAGGGATACCCTGCTCATGAACAAAAACAGAACGGCGAATGGAACGGGCCCATTCGCCGTTGGTGTGCCAATCTGTGCAGGTGATTTTAAGCAAATCAGCCCAGTGCAGCCAGGTCAGCGTCCACGGCTTCCAGCATTTCCTGGGTGATCATGCCACCGGAAAAATTGGCCACCACGGCCAAGGGGAAACCTTTGCCCATGCCAATTTGGGGGTGTGTGGAAATGCCGGGCATGTGTTTTTCCAGAATCGCCAGTGTTTGTGGGTTGTCCAGCAAGTCGCCCAGTTTGGATTGGGTAGAAAAAGCCATGAATCGTGTCTCCTAGAATGTGATCAATGTACAAATTCAAACAAACGCTTGAATTCTGCTGACATTCTAGACCAAGAACGACTCGGCGGTATCGCTTTTTTTAGATAAGTCCTTTTCTTCCATGGGCACACACCGATGCCCACGGATGCCTTGAGGCTTAATCGACCTGCGTGACCAGGCTGAAC
>DASUEC010000116.1:0-13134 GCA_036275255.1 Limnobacter sp.
CAAAGGCTCTTCAATGTCACTTTCGATGATCAGTCTTAAACGCTCTTTGGTGGTGGGCAGATCAACCCGGAAACGCAGACTTGGGTCAAATCGTGAATCACCCGGCTGCAAACGTGTTTCCAGCCCCACGCGCAGGAAGGACTGGTTTTCAACAAACAGGCTGTCATCGGTGCCAAAAAACTGGTCCAGCCCCCTGGCGGTGTTGTCTACCAATCGGGTGAGGTCATAATGCACAGGCTCGAAGCGCTTTTGCAGCCACAGGGGCAAATCGCTGTCGTCTTGAGCCCACGCCGACTGCATACAAAGCAAACCACACAACCACGCCACAACGCACTTGTTGTTCATCTTGAACGCGCCACCTTCGTCGCGAAGCTGAATAAAAATCAGCCTTTCGTTTGTCCTGACTTCGACTGTATAACCGAGACCACCAGAGTGATCACTGTAATAGGCACAACAAAACTCATCATTACACTGGAATAGGCACCCAAAGCATCATGCCCTTGGGCGTCCAGGATCAAATACGCCACATAAGCCACGTAATACAACAGGAACACCCCGCCCTCCCAGCGTGCGATTTCCCGACCCGTCAGGAATATGGGCAAGCAGGCAAAAGCCACGGCCAGCATGACCCACATGTCAAAGGCGAGCAAGGAAGGGGCAACCCCCAATCCCTGGGTGCCCGACACCAAGGCAGAAATTCCAAGACAACCAAAAATATTGAAGGTGTTGCTGCCCACCACATTGCCCACGGCAATGTCTCGCTCCCCCTTGATGGCGGCCGCAATCGAGGTGGCCACCTCAGGCATGGATGTGCCAGCCGAAACAATGGTGAGCGCAATCACCACGTCGCTCACCCCCAGAGCCTTGGCAAAAGTGACCGCCGAACTCACCAACCATTCAGAGCCCAACACCAGAAACCCAAGGCCAACGGCAATCAGAAGAATCTGAAACGGCAATTTGGAATCTAGCGAGCCAGCATGCGCAGGCTTGATTTCTTCATCAAACTCTGCGGCAGCGGCCTTGCTCTGGCTGCGTGATTGAATGATCAAAAAAGATGTGTACCCAACCATCAGGATGGCCAGAATTGCCCCGTCGGTCCAGCCCAACTCACCATCCAGTGCCAGCAACAACAGCAACACGGAAGCCCCCACCATGATGGGAACTTCCTGCTTGATCAACTGGGTGTTGACGATGAGCGGTGTGATCAGGGCACTCAAACCCAGAATGAAGAGCACGTTGAACACATTGCTACCAACCACATTGCCGGTGGCAATGTCGGTGGAGCCATCCAGCACTGCGCCCACGGAAACCGCCACCTCGGGTGCGCTGGTGCCAAAGGCAACCACCGTCAGCCCGACCACCAGGGGAGAAATGCCAAAGGACAAGGCGAGGTTGGATGCACCACGAACCAACAAGTTGGCCCCAAGCACAAGTGCGCCCAGGCCCAGCATGAAAAACAAGGCTGTCAACATAGCGAATTAGATTTAATACAAATAAATAATCTCTACAGTCTAGCGAACTTCTGGGTTGGCGGGGAACAGATCGTCAACCACACTCACTTGGGGGAGCCAAAACTCCCTCTTTTGTGAGTTTTGACACACCTCGCTTAGCATCTGTACTCGGCCGTGACGCTTGCGAGGTTCAGCGTGAAACCCATCATCCATTGTCTGGAAGACTTTGAAATGCATCGTTTTATTCTTGAATCTCATCTACAACGGCTGCTCAGCGACTCGGTGGATGTCCGCTACTTCCGGAGCATGCAACAGCTTCAGGGCGCGACAACAGTCTGCCAACTGCTTATCTCTGACCTCCACGTGCCCGATTCGCCGGGCGAGCGCACAGCCGAGTATCTGCTTAAAGCCTGTGAACACACGCCCGTTCTGGTTCAATCGTCCGACCCTGTGTTGCCCATTGAGCTGGCCAAACGCTCTGGGGGCAAAATCCGTGTGGTCGAAAAGGGGGGACAAGGCGCGATGTTTGAGCAAGCCATCCTTCACTTCATGCAGCAACATCAGCTCACATCTTGTCCCTGAACATGAAATAGGCTGCACCCACCAGACACATTCCAGCCCACAGATAGTCCAGTTTCAAAGGCTCCTTCATGTAAAACACAGCAAAGGGCACGAACACCGTGAGGGTGATCACCTCTTGCAGAACCTTTAACTGCCCCACCGACAGGGCCGTGTAGCCAATCCGGTTGGCAGGCACCTGAAAAAGATATTCAAACAAGGCAATGCCCCAACTGGCCAAAGCCGCCACGATCCAGGGCTTTTGGCTCATGTCCTTCAAATGCGCATACCAGGCAAAGGTCATGAAAACATTGCTAATCAGCAGCAATACAATGGTGGTTGGTACAGCGGGCATGGCTTGGCTCCTGCGGTTTGCAAGGTGTAACCGTTTGAAGGGAATTGGCGAAGTACACTGTGTCAAGTTTAACGCGTGTACCACTCCAATGAATTCACACCTCAGCAGCATGCCAAGACGTTTCTTTTTTGCCTGCATGTTGTTGGCCGCGATGGCGACCCCTTGGCCGGCCCTCGCTGCACTGGATCACGATTACAAAGCGTGGAACGCGCTGCTGAACAAGCACGTGCGCTGGCTGCCAGACGGTAAGCAAAGCGAAGTGGATTACACAGCGCTGGCCAGGGAGCGAGCGGCCTTGGGCACCGTCTTGTCGGAATGGTCCGCCGTGACGCCGACGGAATTCAAGGCATTCTCCAAAGCCCAGCAAATGGCATTCCTCATCAATGCCTACAATGGTTTTACGCTGGAACTGGTGCTCAGTGCGTACCCAAAGATCAAGTCCATCAAAGACATCGGTGGCTTGTTTGGCAGCCCTTGGAAAAAGGAATTTTTCACACTTCTGGGCGCAAAACGGCATTTGGACTGGATTGAGCATGAACAACTGCGGCCATTGTACAAAGAGCCCCGGGTGCACGTGGCTGTGAACTGTGCCAGTGTGGGCTGCCCGGCCCTGCGCAATGAGGCTTACACGGCAAGCAGGCTCGACGCTCAACTGGAGGACGGCATGAGGCGGTTTTTAAGCGACCCTTCGCGCAACCGGGTTCGCGGTGGCGAGCTGGAGGTAAGCCCAATTTTCAAATGGTTTGCCGACGACTTTGAACAAGGCCACCAGGGTTTTTACTCGGTGAAGGACGTGTTCGCACGTTGGGCCAGGTTCATGAGCAGCGATCCTGCTGTTGTTGAAAAAATTGCATCCAAATCCCTTCCTGTTGCGTTTACACAGTACGACTGGTCATTGAATGACACCAAACCCTAAACGCCGGGCATCACCAACGCAATGCAACATCCAACAACACTGCTGCTGTTCAATTATGACTGGGACCACGTGGCAACCGAGCGCCTGAAGAGCCAGTGGCCCAGCGCGCACAGCGGCTTTGACCTGTTCAAATTCCCCAGCAATGCCCGCCTGGCGTGGTTCAACATGGCCCGGTTTGTCCAGCTCTGTGCCATCAAGGCCAAACTGTTGGGGGCACAGGCTGTGATGTCCAACCACGAGCACTTTGGCGCTTTGTGTGCTGCCATGCTGGCCGAAAAAATGGGCTGGCCGGGCACACCCGTGAGCGCCGTCCTCGCATGCCAGCACAAACTTCACGCCCGGCAAGTGTTACAACAGGTTGCGCCCGAAGCCAATGTTTGGTTCACAAGGCTGGATGCACGTTACGGTGAGCCCATCCCTGACGGATTGCCCTACCCCAGCTTTGTCAAACCAGTGAAAGCTGCCTTCTCAGTGCTGGCGAGAACGGTGCAAAACCGCTATGAATTGCATGAGCACACGCGGTTTGGGCCCTGGGAATTGTGGGTGATCCGTCACCTGGTGGAGCCTTTCGAGCAGGTCGCCAGCAAACGGCTTGCACACGCTGGCACAGCACACAGCCTGATGCTGGAAGAGCCGGTGAAAGGTCGGCAATACAATCTGGATGGCTATGTTTGGCAGGGTGAGGTTCGCCCCTTGGGGGTGGTGGACGAGGTGATGTACCCCAACACCGATGCATTCATGCGTTTTGAATACCCCAGCAGATTGCCTGCGGCGGTGCAACATCGTGCAGCAGATGTGGCAAAGCGCTTTCTGCAGGCGGTGGGCTTCACCCACGGCATGTTCAATATGGAGTTTTTTTATTGTGAGCAATCTGACCGGCTCACCGTGATTGAATTCAATCCGCGCATGGCTTCACAGTTTTCGGATTTGTATGAGCGGGTTGATGGCGTCAATCTTCACGAGATTGCATTTTCACTGGCCCATGGCCACGACCCCGCCCTTCTAAGCACGCGCACACCCAGTGCTGGCGCAGCCGCGAGCTTTGTATACCGCCTTTTCGACCCGACGCAGCAAGCACAATTTCCAATGGCCGATCAACGCAAGCGATTCCAGCTTGAGTATCCCGACGCGCTGCTGTTTGAGTTTCCGAAAGACGGTCCTCAGATTGAGCGAGACTTCAAATGGCTGCGCAGTTATCGCTACGGCATTGTGCATTTGGGGGGAGCCAACAGCAGTGATCTTCGTCAGCGCTGCGAGACCGCCAGCCAGATTCTTGCTTGGCCCGCTCCGTACGCGGGCGAAGTGCTGGAGTTCGTGAACACTCCTCGCGCACGCGGGCCGGAACTGTTTGCCCCCGATCGGGTCAGTAAAACCGCCTGACCCATCAACACAGTCATACACCCACGGAGCAGCATAACCATGACCTTCTTCACCTCGACACGCCGCTGGACACTGGTGACCTTTGCAGCCTTGGCCCTCTCAGGTTGCAGCGCCATGACTGCGCAAAACCCGTCCGCAGGGCTTAGCCCAGTCAACGCCGCAGCCATGGACCAATCCGATCGCGTCATGCTGTTTGGCGCAGATGTGGTGGCCTATTTCACACAAAACCAGTATGCGCAGGGCAAAGCAGACATTCGCAGCACCTACAAAAACGTGGATTTTTATTTCTCCAGCCCGCAACACAAAGCGCTATTCGATGCACAACCTGAAAAATACCTGCCACAGTATGGTGGGTATTGTGCCAATGGCATCATGTTTGGCATTCCCTGGGGAGGCAATCCACAAGACTTCCGCGTGGTCGATGGCAAGCTGTATATTTTTGGTGGCGACGTTTCCAGAGCGGCTTTTGAACTGAATCTGCAAGAAAGTGTTCGACTTGCGGACAACTACTGGCAACAAGAGGTGGCCAACAACAACAGTTTCCTGCAACGTGCCAAACGGCTGGTTGTGCGTGTGCCCCATTACAAAACAGGCGAAGAGCAAGCCGCCGAGGTTCAGGCCGCAAGATCTGGTGGTTGAACAGGCCAGGTGAACGTGATTGAGATTAAATTTTCCCCGCTACCGGGGCTACTTTGTGTGAGGTATTCATGAACAGTCTTGTATTTTCCTTGTCACGCCGGGTGTTTTCTGCCGCGGCCATTGCATTGGGTTTGGGTTTGGCCCTGCCTGTGCAGGCTGAACAGGTGCTCAAAGTCACGACCATTCCGGAGGAGGCTGCCACCGAACAAATTCGCAAATTCGAGCCTTTGGCTGCTTATCTGTCCAAGGCTGTTGGCATGAAGGTGGAGTTCACGCCCGTGAGCGATTACCCGGCGGCGGTTGAAGCGTTGGTGAACAAAAAAGTTGATCTGGTCTGGTTTGGCGGCTTTACCCATGTCCAGGCCTCGCTGCGTTCTGGCGGCAAGGTGATCCCGATTGCACAACGCGTGGAAGACACCAAGTTTCAATCCGTGTTCATCGCAAAAACCAACTCCGGCATCAAAACCCTGCAAGACATGAAGGGCAAGCAAATCTCTTTTGGTTCGCAGAGCAGCACATCCGGCCACCTCATGCCGCGCAGCTTCTTGCTGGATGCAGGCCTGGAACCTGAAAAGGCTTTCAAGCGGGTGGCATACTCTGGCGCGCACGACGCGACCATCGCCTCGGTGGTGAGCGGGAAGGTGGATGCGGCCGCGCTCGACATCACTGTGTGGAAAAAGTTTGTCAACGAAAACAAGGTGGACACCAAGGATGTGGACGTGTTCTACACCACCCCGCCGTACTTCAATTACAACTGGACCGTGCACCAGGACATGCCTGCTGATTTGCGCAAAAAAATCCAGAAAGCACTGTTCGACCTGGACCCCGCTGTGCCTGAGCATGCCGAAATCCTGAAACTGAACCGCGCCACCCGCTACGTGGACACCAAGCCTGAAAATTACAAAGGCCTGGAAAGCGCCGCACGCAGTGCTGGCTTGTTATAATCAGGCCGTTGAGGGGGCAGTGGTAAGCCCCCTCCGGTTTTAAAGGGAACGCTGCGCAGTGAAGCTTCAAATCCAGGACATACACGCCTGCCACCCCTCTGCTCCGCAGGGCAGCGTTCCAGCCATCAAACACATGTCGCTCTCCATTGCCGAGGGCGAACAGGTGGCTCTTATTGGACCATCCGGTGCAGGTAAAACCACCCTGTTGCAATTGTTGGCTTGCACGCTCAAGCCCGTGCAAGGTGACATTCAGATTGAAGGCCAATCCCCCTGGTCGCTGAGCAAACGCAAACTGCAACAGCTTCGCGGCAAGCTGATTGTTGCTCCCCAAGTGCCACCGCTGCCACCAAGGCAACGGGTGATCACCTCGGTGCTTGCCGGGCGCTTGCCGGCCATGGGCTTGCTGCAAAGCCTGCAATCGCTGTTTTATCCAGTGGACATTCCAGCGGCGCACCAGGCCTTGGCAAAGCTGGACCTGCCGGAAAAAATTTTTGAACGCGTGGACCGCCTGTCCGGCGGCGAGCGTCAACGCGTGGGGCTGGCCCGGCTTTTTGTATCGCCAGCCAAATTGTGGTTGGTGGACGAGCCGCTGTCGGCTCTCGACCCCACACGCGCGAGGCTGGCCATGTCGGCCCTCACGCAATCGGCTGCCGAACACAACATCACGCTCGTATGCACCTTGCACCAAGTGGACATGGCGCTGGCATTTTTCAAACGCATTGTGGGCTTGCGGGATGGACAAATCGTGTTTGACCTACCCACCGAGCAAGTCACGCCCGCCATGCTGAAATCGCTGTATGCCCAATATGAGCATGAGCTGTTTGAACAACCCGACCAGGAGCTGATTGCCAAACAGTTCGAGCGGTCGGCACCCGTGGTGGTGGTCAACAATTGTCGATGAGCAACCTGCCAGTGCACAATCCGCGGTTTGATGTGCCACTGAGAGACCCCGCATGGCACCAACGGCTCTTTTGGATGGTGTTCGCAGTTCTGCTGTTGTGGCCACTCACGGAGGCCACCGAGTTTCGCCCATCCGTTTTGTTTGAACCAGACAACCTGCGTGTGAGTGCGCAGTTTATTGGCAGTTTTTTCCCGCCCGTGCTTGAAGCCGATCTGCTCGCGCGAATACTCCGCGAGACCTGGAAAACCGTGGCCATCGCAACGGCGGGTATGGTCTTGGCGCTGCTGATTGCCTTTCCACTCACCGTCCTGTCCACCCGGATTCTGTCGGTGTCAGCCATATCCGGCCGCATGGATGCGCTGCCCTTTGTGCTGCGCATGGCCATCCGGTGGTTGCTGATCGTGCTGCGCTCCATTCCGGAGCTTGTGTGGGCGCTGGTGTTTGTTCGCGTGGTGGGTTTGGGCCCAACCGCTGGTGTTCTGGCTATTGCACTCACCTATGGCGGCATGCTGGGCAAGGTGTATGGCGAAATTCTTGAAAGCGGGGAAGCCGCAGCGACTGAAACCTTGCTGCGCAATGGCGCAGGCCGCTTGCAGGCTTTTTTCTACGGCCTGCTGCCGCAAAACGTGATGGAGCTCACTTCTTACACCGTGTACCGGTGGGAATGCGCCATCCGCTCCTCGGTTGTGCTTGGCTTTGTTGGTGCAGGCGGCTTGGGCCAGGAACTGGACAACTCCATGAAAATGTTCAACGGAGGCGAGGTGGCCACCATGCTGATGGTGTTCATTTTGCTGGTTGCACTCGCCGACGGGGTGAGCGGGTTTTTCAGGAGGCGGCTCGTATGAAAACGCACGCAGCCACCTGCCCGAGCCGGGCAACCGCACTGTTCACAGCCAGCACCGGCCTGCTCCTGCTCGGCTTGATGGCCTTGGTGGTGGCAAGCTTCTGGACGCTCAACCTGCAATGGGGTGAGTTCTTGTCGCTGGAGGCCTTTCGCTCGATGGGGCGCTTCATCGGAGAGTTTTTCCCGATGGACACACAAACCGAATTCCTCAAAAAGGTGGGCTGGGGCACGCTGGAGACCCTGGCCATGTCTTTGCTGGGAACACTGCTGGCAGCCGTGGGCGGCCTGGCGCTGGCCTTGCCAGCCAGCAAACTGCACAGCGGCGACCGCAGCCTGATGCGCACCCCCACACGCTGGCTGCTCAATGCCTTGCGCTCCATCCCGGAGTTGGTGTGGGCAGCCCTGCTTTTAATCTCTGCGGGCCTGGGCCCGTTTGCCGGCACCTTGGCCCTGGCATTTCACACCACGGGGGTGTTGGGTCGCCTGTTTGCTGAATCGATCGAAAACGCGCCCGCTGAACCCGCAGATGCCTTGCGCACCCAGGGTGTGGGCAACCTGCGGGTGTTTTACTTCACAACCCTGCCCCAAGTGCTGCCACAACTGATGAGCTACACGCTCTACCGCTGGGAGAACAATATTCGCGCAGCCGCCGTTTTGGGTGTGGTGGGTGCTGGCGGCCTGGGTCAACTGCTGTCTTTCCACATGGGGCTGTTCCAGATGGGCAAAACAGCCACCATTCTGGCGGCCATGCTTTTGCTGGTGGCCATTGTGGACAGCCTAAGCTACCACCTGCGCCGCACTCTTACCCGGTGATTTGTCAATGATTCCTGTCCCACAATTTATCCAGTTGTACCAAGCACGCGCCGAGCACATTCGTGAAGAACTGCTCGGTGGCCTGTGCGCAAGCAAAGCACACACGTCGCCCAAGTACCTGTACGACGAATTGGGTTCCAAGCTTTTTGAAGCCATCACCTGCATTCCCGAGTATTACCCCACGCGCACCGAGGCCCTCATTTTCAGCACTCACGCACGCAGCATGGCCAAGCAGGTGCCACGCAACTCGGTGTTGATCGACCTGGGCGCTGGCAATTGCGAAAAAGCAGCCAAACTGTTCAATGTGTTTCACCCTGCCCGGTATGTGGCAGTGGATATTTCAGTCGAGTTTTTAAGGGGTTCACTCGAATGTCTGCAGCGCCAGTTCCCCGGCTTGCAAATGGCTGGGGTTGGCATGGATTTTTCGAATGAACTCAGCTTGCCGGCAGGCCTGGCTTTGCAGCCTGATCAGCCGCGGGTGATGTTTTACCCGGGCTCCAGCATTGGCAACTTCACACCAGAGGAGGCACTGGCTTTTTTAAAGCAGGTGCATGCCGTGTGCACGCAAGGTGCGCCTGGCGGCCTGCTGATTGGCGTGGACTTGATTAAAAGCAAGGCTGTGCTGGAAGCGGCTTACGATGATGCATTGGGCGTGACCGCTGCCTTCAATCGCAACATGCTGCTGCACTTCAACCGATTGGCGGGCACCAATTTCAGGCTCGACGACTGGAAACACATCGGCCTGTACAACACCGATCTCAACCGCATAGAAATGCATCTTGAAGCAGTACGGGACGTGGTGGTGTGCTGGGACAACGGGGAGCGTCAATTTTCAGAAGGCGAACGGATCCACACCGAAAACTCTTACAAATGGACCTTGGCAGGCTTTGAAGCGCTGCTCATGCAGGCTGGCTTTGCAGCCTGCACGGCCTACACCGACCCAGACCAGCGGTTTGCCGTGTTTTGGGCACAAACCTGAACGCGCCTTAGGCCACAGCCAAACGCCACAGGCTCGTGGTCTCTTTGGACCGGGCATCAAACAGCGGGTCGGTTGAATCAAAAGCCTTGCCGTGCCTTGGCTTTGCATCCAAACGGTCCACCACATGCAGACCGGCCGCCGCAATCCAGCCCAGCAACTCCTCGCGGGTGCGCAGTTTGAGGTGCTCGGCGAGGTCAGACAGCACCAGCCAGCCTTCGCCACCGGGATTCAAATGCGCAGGCAAGCCCGCCAAAACCCCCCTCAACATGGCGCTCTGCTCATCGTATACGGCACGCTCAATGGGTGACGTGGGTTTGCCTGGCAACCAGGGTGGATTGCACACCACCAGATCGGCTTTTTGATCAGCAAAGAGCTCTGCCTGCATCAGCGCAACCTTGGCCGAGAGGCCCAGGTTTTGAATATTGAATTGCGCGCAGGCCCTCGCGCGTGCGTCGCTGTCAATGGCCAACACCCGGCCTACACCCCGCCGGGCAAGCACCGCTGCAAGCACACCCGTGCCTGTGCCAATGTCCAAGGCCAAACCACCACCATTCAGACAGGTTTGGGGCAAAGGGACCTTGCTCACCAAATCGATATATTCTCCGCGCACGGGCGAGAACACCCCGTAAAAGGGATGAACGCGGTTGTTGGGCGCGCGCCCCAAGGCCGGAATTTCCACCCCTTTTTTGCGCCACTCGTGCGCACCCACCATGCCCATCAACTCCCGCAGGGAGGCCACCATCGTGGTGCCCTCTTGCGAAGGCGCACCCCAAGCCTCGGTGCAAGCCTCCAACACATTGGGCGCGCGCCGCAGAGGAATGCTGTAATCGGCATTGAACGGCACAAGAATTGACCCCAGGATACGAGAACGCTGCGCCTGCGCTTGCCTGTACAAGTGAAAACGCTGCGGATACGCCTCTGGCGCTTTGCCAGCCTTCGCAGCTTTGGATTTTTTGTATTCGGTGTTTTTGTCCAAGCGTCGCGCCATGGCCAGCAGCAACTGTCGTGCATTCTGAAAATCACTGCGCCACAAAAAAGCCTTGCCCTCGCTGGCCAGTCGGTAGGCCGTGTCGGCTGTCAGCGTGTCATCGGCAACCAACACCTGCCGGGGGGGTGGCAGCAGCCGCTCACTTTGCCAGCGAGCCACCTGCTCGCAGCCGTCCTCCAGCCAATGGATTGTGGGGGTGTCTGGGGTGTGGTGCATGTGCGTTCTCTGGGTGTGAGGGGCAGTGTGGCTTCGTGTAAACTTCAGCAAGATGGCAGTTTACCATCGGCGGGCAGTGTACCACCCAAGGGTGAAATGTGCGGCCCGGCGTACCGATTCCCTTCGAGTGGCAGCAGTTTGAGCAAACCATCCATTGTTATTGTGAGCCCCGCCTTGGCCGATGCCAACAACGGCAACTGGCAAACCGCAAGGCGTTGGCAGCAGTTTTTAAATGCGCATTTTCAGGCACGCATCGTCAAGGAATGGAGGGCAGGCCCAGACACGGCCAAGGACCGCTGCATGCTGGCCTTGCACGCCCGGCGCTCGGCTGGGTCCATCCAGGCCTGGGCGGCACAACATGGTGTGGGCGAGCATGGCAGCCCCGGCCTGGTGCTGGCGCTCACCGGCACAGACCTTTACCGCGACATTGACGACGACGACCACGCCAAGCGATCCCTGGAACTTGCACGCCACCTCATCGTGTTGCAAGACAAGGCCCCGGAGCGCCTGCCAGAGGCATTGCGCAGCAAGACGAACGTGATTTTTCAGTCCACGACCCCGCGCAAAACCCTGGCCAAAGCAAAAACCCGCTTGAAAGTGTTGATGGTGGGCCACCTGCGCGATGAGAAAATGCCCCAAACCCTGATGGAAGCGGCGGTGTTGTTGAAGGGCTACCCCAACATTCACATCGACCACATTGGCGCCCCGCTGGATGCCGAGCTTGCGCAGGCTGCACAAGCCACCATGCAGGCCTGCCCACACTACCGCTGGCTGGGTGCACAACCACACGAAGCCACACGCAAGCGCATACAACGCGCCCACGTGCTGGTGCATGCCAGCAAAATGGAAGGGGGTGCACACGTCATCATGGAAGCGGTGTGCAGCGGCACGCCCGTGCTCGCCTCCTACATTGACGGGAACATCGGCATGCTTGGTGCGTCTTACCCGGGTTATTTCGAATTGGACAACGCGCTTGCTCTGGCCAACATGCTCAGCCAACTGGAGCGCGACCTGCTGAACCCGCAAGCGGCAATGCCCAACAAACCCAGCCTGTACACTCGCCTGGTCAACGCCTGTGCGGCACGCGCCGCCCTGTTTACACCAGCCACTGAACAACAACAACTGACGGAATTGATTCAACATGCAGTCCAGTGAACAACCCGTGTTGCGCGACATTGTCTTGGTGGGCGGCGGCCACAGCCACGTGGGCGTGTTGCGCATGTTTGGCATGAAGCCCTGGCCAGGTGTTCGCCTCACCCTGATTTGCACCGACATCCACACGCCATACTCCGGCATGCTGCCCGGCTACATTGCCGGCCATTACAGCTACGACGAGGTGCACATTGACTTGGGGCGCCTGTGTGCATTTGCGGGTGCTCGCCTGTTCAAAGACGAGGTGATCGGCATTGACCGGGCCCAGGGCAAGGTGATCTGCAAAAATCGTCCGCCTGTGGCGTTTGATGCCTTGTCGATCAACATCGGCTCCACACCGCAGGTGCACGTGGTGCCTGGGGCGCAAGACTCGGCTGTGCCAGTCAAACCGATTGCGCAGTTCAACGCCCGCTGGCTGCAATTGCTGCAACGTGTAAAAACCCATGCTGGCCAAACCACCATTGCGGTGGTGGGCGGTGGTGCGGGCGGCGTCGAGCTGTGCCTGGCCATGCAACACCGATTGCGCAACGAGTTGCACGCCATGGGGCGCAATCCCGATGAATTGGTGTTCCAACTGTTCACCGCCGATGCACACATTTTGCCAACCCACAACGCCGGGGTGCGTGCCCGCTTTGTGAAGGTGTTGCAGCAACGCGGCGTGCGCATGCATTGCAATGCAGAAGTGCAACGCGTGGATGCACACACCTTGCAGGCAGCCAATGGCGAAACCCTGCACGCCGACGAGATCATGTGGGTGACGCAGGCCGGTGGCCCGCAGTGGCTGGAAAGCACCGGGCTGGAGCTGGATGCCCGAGGCTTTGTGTGCGTCACCCCCACTTTGCAAAGCACACGTGACCCGCGCATTTTTGCAGCAGGCGACATTGCACACCTGGTACACACCCCGCTTGAAAAGGCCGGTGTTTTTGCCGTTCGCATGGCCAAACCCCTGGCCCACAACCTGCATAAGTTTGTACAGGGGCAAACACTGCGCCAATACC
>DASUEC010000117.1:0-10570 GCA_036275255.1 Limnobacter sp.
GGTTAGAGGTTGCCGCTCGGTGAGACGAATGCGCACAATCGATTTGGCGCTCTTGAAGCCATACTTCCAAGGCACCATGAGCCGCACGGGCGCCCCGGACTGATTGGGCAACAGACGCCCGTACTGACCAAAGGTCAACAGCGTGAGGTCGTGGTAAGCCTCGTCAATGCGAAGCCCCTCTTTGTAAGGCCAATCCAGCACAGGGACTCGCAAACCTGGCATTTGCTCAGGGTCTGCCAACGATTCAAAAGCCACAAACTTGGCCTTGGAAGTGGGCTCCACCGCCTTGAGCAGCGCAGCCAGCGGATAACCCACCCAAGGCACCACCATGGACCAGGCCTCCACACAGCGGAATCGATAAATACGTTCTTCCATCGGAGCAAGCTTGAGCAACTCTTCAATCCCAAAAGTTTTAGGCCTCGCACACTCGCCGTCTACCACCACGGTCCATGGGCGGGTTTTCAGGCTGCCTGCATTGCGATGCGGATCGCTTTTGTCGGTGCCAAACTCATAAAAATTGTTGTAAGTGGTCACCAGCTTGGGATCCGTGGGCGGCTCGATGGCAGACCCCTTCCACCGGCGACCCGGCAAAGGCGCCATGTCTTCCAGCACGGTCGAACGGGTGGCCTTCGCAGCCAGCGCCGCACCCGAAGCCATGGCCAGACCGGCGGCTGCCCCGAGGCGAACACCCGCCTGAAGCAACAGGCTGGAGCTTTGCACAGGCCCGGTGAGCGCACCCGCAGCAAAGGCCCGCATAATCTTGCGGCGCTGCATGAACAGCGACTCTGGCGTTACATCGCTGTCCTTCAGCACATCCCAGTTGCGTTTGGCCATTAAAAAACCCTCAAGTGAATTCAACTTGAGGGTTAGTCTGGCACAAAGCCATTTCGTTCAAGTATTTATTGTAAAAGGTGTGGGTTTAGAGCTCACCATATGAATGCAGGCCCGACAGAAACATGTTGACTCCCAAAAATGCGAAGCCTGTCACCAACAAACCCACCAGCGCCCAATAGGAGGCCACCACACCCCGCAAGCCCTTGACCAGCCGCATGTGCAGCCAAGCAGCATAATTCAGCCACACCACCAAAGCCCAAGTCTCTTTGGGGTCCCACTGCCAATAGGCGCCCCATGCCTCGGCCGCCCAAAGGGCGCCCAAAATGGTGGCCACGGTGAAAAATGCAAAACCCACGGCAATGGACTTGTACATCACATCATCCAGCACCTCCAGGCTTGGCAAGGCATCCGCAATTCGCTTGCGGGCCAGCAAAATAGCCCCCACCACCAGGCAACCAATCCCAAAGTACAAAGCCCAGTACAAACTCACCTGGTCAGTGCGAAACACCAAGGGCTCCATGAACATCAGCACCCCCAAGAGCCCGGTGGGCAAGAGCGCCTTGATGCTGGGTGCGTGGGCATACACTTTCAAGAGGTACGCAAAAGCCACCATGGCAGCCAGCGAGAACGTGCCATATCCGATGAAATTGGCCGGCACATGGATTTTCATCCACCAGCTCTGCAGGGCAGGCACCAGAGGCTGAATGGCATACGCTTCGCGCTCAACGCCGTACCAAGCCAAAAACCCGACCGCCGCCACCACCACGAGCATCACAAAAGCGCCCAACTGGCGGGTTTTATAAACCTGCTCGTAGTAGAGGTAATAAATGCCTGTGATGATTGCAAACAGCACAAACACCTCATAGAGGTTGGACACAGGGATGTGCCCAACATCGGGGCCGATCAGGTAGCTTTCGTACCAGCGCACCATCATGCCGACAAAGCCCATCAGCACCGCGCCCCAGGTGAGCGCCGTGCCGACAAACAGCGAGGTGGGCGACCGACCCAGCAGCCCCACCCAATACGCAATCGTGGCCACCACAAACATCACGCCCATCCACAAAATTGCTGACTGGCTGGACAACAGGTACTTCAGGAAAAATTTTTGTTCAGCCGCCTGCAAATCGCCGCCATAGGAGGCAATTGACAACAGGCTCAAGCCAGCCACCGCCAGCAGCAGCCATTTGAGTGCTTCCCAGCGGTATGCCATGTAGGCAGTCACCGGCACGCAACTCCACAGAATGGAGATCTCGTAAACATCCATGAAGCTGTGATACTCGGAGGACGCGTACGCGGCCCCCAGCACAAGCAGAAGCGTGAACGCCATGTCCTTCCAGGTAATTCGCCTGGAAAATATTCCGGCCTTTCTGCTTGGAATTTGCCCAGACTGCCCTGAGGTCTGACCCCGATTCACCCACGTGCTGCTCATGCATGTTCTCCTGCGGACCGTTCGCCACTGTTGCGGGCCCTGCTGTTCAACTCATTTACAAACTGCTCATACTCTTTTTCAAAATCCATGGTCCTGCGCGTGGTCGACATTCCCATCAATACCCTGGAGCCGCCGTTGGACTCGGTGACCCAGAAAAACGCGCGCCGCTCACGGATGTAGAACATTGAAAACACGCCAATGCACAAAAACAGACAACCCAGATAAACCACCCACTGACCAGGTGCCTTGGCCAACTGAAAAACACTGGCCTTCACCTCATCAAACTGGTCCAGCTGGAACATGACCGGTGCGGCATAGAGTGTCAAGTCCGACAAAGCGATTTGGGCATCCTGCACAAAACGCCCGTGCACTGCGTCAGGCTGGGCAGCCGGCAGACCAGCGGCGTTTCGTGAAAGCTGGTACACCTCCCACATGGCCCCCTGCAGCAGGCGAACAACCACATCGCTTGCCCGCTCACGCTCGGCCTCAGGCACCGTGGCCTCGATGAACTGGGCAATCGCGGGCAAGCCCGCCAGTGTTCCTTCGACCCCGGCAAAGCGGTCGAGTGCCTTCTTGGCGCTGTCAGCCACACTGCGCACCAGCTGATCGCCGCCTTCTCGATCCCCAAAAGCCTGCTCTGCAAATCGTTGGGCGGCGGCTGCACGCATCGCATCGCTTTGCAACGCAGCCCTCAAACGCATGAATCCATCCAGCTGTCCGTTTTCATCCACTGGAATGCGCAGGTATTTGAAACTGTCCGCAGGCGTATCCCGCACCCCGGCCAGGTAATATTGGCCTCCATCCAGACCAATGGGCAACATGTAGTTGTGGAACTCACGCGCCTGGCCAGCCTGGTCCCGCAGTTTGTAGGTGATGCTGGGGCCAATGTTGGTGAACTTTGTGTCTTTGTTCTCTTTAACGCCAGGGCCCAACACACTGGCCAGATTGGTCTGGAAAGCACCCAACTCGTCGGCATTGCCCAGGGCAAGGTCGCCAACACTGGCCTCATCCCTGTTCACCGGCAAAGCCTCCACGTTGATCGATTTGAACCCGGTGAATTCTATTTTTAGATTCTCGCCCACACGCTCCAGGTCTTTGCCGCCACCGACCACGCCATCCAGGTCGAAACGGTAATCACGCTCGCCAGTCAGCGGAATCCCCTTGAGCTGCACCCGCGTTCCGCCATCATCAAAGCTGGACTGATAGACCGTTACACCCTTGTAAATCAGCGGCTTGTTCACTTCAATGGTCGCCTCAAAACGGTCGCCTGTCTCGGGATCAAACACCTGCACATCGCTTGCAAACAACTTGGGCATGCCCGTGCTGTAAAAATCGATCCGGAATGCCTTCAGCGTCAGTTCAAAAGGCAAATCCTGCACCAGCAAACCATCGTCCGTGTTCAGCACGGCCACTCGGCTGGTCTCCCCCTCGGGCAACAGCAAATTGGCCCTGTAACTCGGGTTACTTGCCGCCAGGCGTGCCTGCTCGGGAATCCCGTTGGCCATGTCGGCTCCTGTCACCGGCGTTTTGCCTGTGGCCCAAACCGCCACCTTGAGCGGCACCCCACTGTCCAGCAACCCACCAATGCAAATCACCACAATCGACAAGTGCGCTGCAATGTACCCAAACCGGTTTGCGCTACCGGCCTTTGCTGCGACCATGGTGCCGTTGGGCCGCACGGATTGCCGAACCTTGAACCCCTTGTGCTCCAGCCACTCCGTGATCACCCCCGGCAGATCAGCGGGCTTTTCGTCAAACTCCCCCTCCCAGCGATGACCAAAAGCACGCAAACTGCCCTCCCGAATGTTCTCTCGAAACACTCGCATTTCCCGAACCATCTTCGGCGTATTTCGCCACACACACAGCGAAGTGGAAGTAACCAGAAATGCCATGACAGCGATGAACCATGGCGCATTGTAAATTCTGAACAAGCCCATCGGCTCGAAAAAAGACGCCCAAAATGGACCAAACTGATTGACGTAATTCACCCAGGGATCGTTCTGCCCCACCACAGTGCCAATGGCCGAAGCGATGCAAATGAGGGTCAGCAAACTGATGGCAAACCGCATGGAGCCCAGCAGCTCCAGCCAGCTGGCCCACACCGTTTGCCCCCCCGGGCCACCGGCACCGCGAGACACCGGGGTCACCTTGTCGGTTTTAGCGGCACTGCTCAATTGTCATGTCTCCATTTTTTGCCCGCGGCTGCCCGAAAAAAAAGGGGCCAAACAAGCCCCTTTTTGACAACGCACACCGCGCTTTTGTTCAACGCAGACCAGCAATGTAATCCGCAACCGCCTTCATTTCCTTGTCCGACATCTTCAGGGCAATCGCCGTCATCTGGGCGCTGTTCTTGCGAACACCATCACGGAACGCCACCAACTGGGCTGCCGTGTAGTCTGCATGCTGACCGCCAAGACGCGGGTACTGGGCTGGTATGCCAGCGCCATTCGGGCTGTGGCAACCTGCGCAGGCCGGGATCTTTTTGTCAGCGATGCCACCACGATAAATCTGTTCACCAAGCGCCAAGGTCTCCTTGTTTTTGGCTTGGCCCAAGGTCTGTTTTTGTGCAGCCAGGTAAGCCGAAACGTCGCGCATGTCCTGGTCAGACAGCGCTGCGGCAAAGCCGGCCATCACCGCATTGTCGCGCAATGGTTTTTCAGCGCCCGGCGCCAGCTTGAAGTTTTGCAACTGCTTGTAAAGGTATTCTGCATGTTGCCCTGCAATTTTAGGGTAGATGGTGGCAGAGCTGTTGCCGTCCGCGCCGTGGCAGGCCACGCACTGTTGCATGATCTCTTTGCCCTTGGCCAAATCGACGGAGGGTGCCTTGCCGGGCTCGGCAGCTTGTGCAGCAGAAACAGAAACAATCAGCGCGGCGATCAGAGAAGTAACTCGTAGCATGGCTTAACCCATCAAGTAGTTGCAAGGCGGTCAAAAACCGTCGTGTGAACAAAGATTTTCACAAACCCTAGATTATAAACGCGCAAATCGTGTCAATGCATCTAAAATGTTGCGATGACAATCAATTTCCACAACACACATTTCGAGATTTCGGCCTCCCGAATGATCGAATGTCCGGGCGCCAGCGTCCCGGAAATCGTCTTTGCCGGCAGATCCAACGCCGGCAAGTCCACCGCCGTCAACACCCTGTGCAAGCAACGGCAGCTGGCATTTGCCAGCAAGATGCCCGGGCGCACACAGTTGCTCAATTTTTTCCACGTGCTGGAACTGGGCGAACCCATCGCCCGCTTGGTCGATCTGCCCGGCTACGGGTTTGCCCAACTTGCTCAAAGCAGCCAAAGCACCTGGGACAAAGAACTCGGCGGCTACCTCGCAGAACGCCCCAGTCTTCGCGGTTGCGTGCTGATCGTCGACAGCAGGCGAGGTCTGCTAGAACTCGACCATGCCCTCATTGAGTGGGTGGGCCATCGCAAACTGCCTGTGCACATCTTGCTGTCCAAGGCCGACAAGTTCAATCGCCAAGAGCAGGTGCTGGCATTGAGAGCCGCCCAAAAGGCCATCACCCCCTACCAGGACAAGGGTCATCCCATCACCGTCCAACTCTGGTCTGCCCTCAAAAAAACCGGGCTGCCCGAACTTGAACGCCAACTGCAATACTGGATTCGCCCTGCGGTGACCAACCCATCGGGAGACACAAGCGCATGAGCCAACACCTGCCCACCCGCCCCCGCCGACTGCGCCGCACCGATGCACTGCGCCGCCTCGTCACCGAGACCATCCTGAGCCCCAGTGATTTCATCTACCCCGTGTTTGTGGTCCCGGGCACCCAACAGCGGCAAGCGGTGCCTTCCATGCCTGGTGTGGAACGCCTTTCCCTGGACCTGTTGATGCATGCCGCGGAGCGTTGTCTCGCCCTGGGTGTGCCAGTCATGGCCCTTTTCCCGGTCATCGAACTCGACAAAAAAACCCCGGATGGCCGGGAAGCCACAAACCCGGACGGCCTTGTGCCCACCGTGGTGCAGGCCCTGAAAGCACGCTTTCCAGAACTGATGCTACTCACCGATGTGGCCTTGGATCCGTTCACCACCCACGGGCAGGACGGCCTGATCGACGATCAGGGTTACGTGCTCAACGACGAGACGGTGGACGTGCTTCAACAACAGGCCCTGGTTCAGGCGCAAGCGGGTGCCGACATTGTTGCACCCAGTGACATGATGGACGGCCGCATCGGCGCCATCCGCAACACGCTCGAATCCAACGGACTCATCCACACCAGCATCATGGCTTACTCTGCCAAATACGCCTCCGCCTTCTACGGCCCATTCCGCGACGCGGTCGGCTCCAGCAGCAACCTGGGCAAAAGCAACAAAAAGGTTTACCAGATGAACCCTGCCAACAGCAACGAGGCCCTGCTCGAAGTGGCACTCGATCTGGAAGAAGGTGCGGACATGGTCATGGTCAAGCCTGGCATGCCTTATCTCGACATCCTCTGGCGGGTCAAGCACGAATTTTCCCGCCCCACCTTTGCATATCAAGTCAGCGGCGAATACGCCATGATCAAGGCAGCGGCACAAAACGGCTGGCTCAACGAAGAAGCTGTGATGCTTGAATCCCTGCTGGCATTCAAGCGAGCAGGGGCCGACGGCATTCTGACCTACTTTGCACTGGACGCGGCCCAGGCACTTAAACGGGCATAGACCAGGCAAAGGGGAGCGCATGAGCCGTTGGACACTGCTTCACACACGCGGACTCACCGAACTGGCTGGGTCACCAACACATCTGCCCGACGAAGGTTTTTTGTGGCTCGATGTCCAACTGGATGAAGAGCTGAGCTGGGTGCCCGCAGTGGAAGCACTCATCGGAAGACCCATGGACGAATTGCACCTGGAGGATCTGGCCAATCCCCTGCACCCCAGCCACTTCGACAATGGCGACGGGTACAGCCTTCTCATCATCCGCGCCCTGTCCGGCAAACCGCTCTTTGACGAATCTCATCGCCTGAACATTCGCACACGGCCCTGTTACTTCTTGCTGGCTGATCGGCTGTTGGTCACCTACCGATCCAAAGACAGCCGCACCTTCGAAAAAGCGAGACAATTTGCATCCCGGTCAGGCGAACAGCCAGATCTTGAAACCGAGCAGTTCTTGAATTTCAAAAAACTGCCGGAATCGCCAGATGAACTGGCTGTGCAGATCATCAGCAACCTGGTCGACCGCTTTTTGGAAACTCGCACCGACCTGTCCGATCGACTGGACCGCTGGCAACGCGATCTGCTCAACCCCCGCAAAAGATTCGAAGACTGGAATGCACTGCTGGCCGCGCGCAACGAACTCAACCGTTTCGAAGCAGTGGCCCAAGACCAGCGGGATGCCCTCGTTGACTTTGAAGACGACCGGCGTCGGGAACAAGCCCTGACGGCGGCACTCCAGGTCAACCTGCGCGACACCATGGAACACCTGGAGCGCATCATCGGGCTAACTCGTCGCCTGGGAAGCAACACAGAAGCCGCGGTTCAACTGCACTTCTCTGCCACAGCGCACAAAACAAACGAAATCATCACCGTGCTCACCATGCTCACGGCAATCTTCATGCCGCTGACCCTTATCACAGGTCTGTTTGGCATGAACTTCGAGAACATGCCCCTGCTTGAGCAGGCCAGCGGCTTTTGGTGGAGCATTGCACTCATGGCGGTGTCGGCCTGCGTGTCCGTCCTCATCATTTTGGTTATTCGAGGACGTCAGCACCTCAAAAAATAGCGCCCATCATTCCGCGAAAAAGCCGACACCCTGGCCTTCAAAGCCCCAATTGGGGGCGAACCACATCCAGCGTTGCAGAAAATTTGGTCGCGTTCTCAAAGCCAATCACACGCGCCACCTCCGTGCTGTTCCCCGCCGGGAAAAACAGCATTGCAGGAGGCCCAAACAGCCGGTAGTGCTTGAGCAAAACCTGGTCCTCTGCCGTGTTGTCCGTCACATCCACCTGCACCAGACGAACCCCCTGTAATTTGGCTTTCACTTCTGGATCCGACAAGGTGAACAACTCAAATTCCTTGCAACTTACACACCAATCGGCATAAAAATCCAACATCACCGGAGCGGGGCTGCTGGCCAACAGACTCGCCACCTGCGCACTGGGTACGCGTTCAAACCGAGGCTTGCCAGCCAGTGTCAAAGGAGCGGGCGCAGCATTGCTTTGCAGATTGGCCAAAGGCTGCAACAGGTTTTTTGCCCCTGAAAACACACCCACGGTGTACACCGCCGCCAACAGTGCAAACAACAAACAAGCCGCTTTGCCTAGCACCTGACCGCGCGCGCCCAAACCCGGCGTTTGGCTGGTGCCGTGCCACAAAGCCGCCGACACGGCGCATGCCAACACAGCCCACAACAGCATCACCAGCCACACAGGTGTCACCGGGGTAGCAATCCAGATGGCCACAGCCAGCAGAACGAAGCCGAAAGTGGCCGACACCCAATGCATCCAGGCACCTGCTTTGGGCAGGAGCGTGCCGGCACCGGCAGCAAACAAAACCAAAGGCAAGCCCATGCCCAGGGCCAACAAGAACAGCGCAGCGCCCCCCATCACCGCGTCGCCGGTTTGACCAATGTAAAGCAAGGCACCCGCCAAGGGAGGGGCCACGCAAGGCCCCAGCAACAGCGCCGACAACACACCCATCAACAGCACCGGGGCAAATTGCCCCCCCTTCAGGCGACCGGTTTTCTCCTGCAACCAGGTCTGTACCCCCGCAGGCAACTGCAAGGAATAACCCATCAACAAAGCCATGCCAAGCAGAGCCAACACCCCGGCAAAGGACCAAAGCACCACGGGCTGTTGCATCGCCATCACCAGGCTGGCGCCACTTAAACCTGCCAGCACGCCAAGCACTGCGTACGTGAGCGCCATGCCAAGCACATAAACCAGCGCCAAAGCCATGGGCCTGGCCCCTCGGCCAGCAGGCAGGCCCTGGCCCCGCTGACCCACCACCAGGCTACTGACAATCGGCAACATGGGCAAAGTGCAGGGTGTAAACGCCAACAACAAACCGAGACCAAAAAAAACCGGCAACACCACCCATGCAGACTGCCCACTCAAACGTTCAGCCAACCCCGCAGCTTCATCCAACACCCCCCGGCCTGGCTGGACTGAAGTCTCAACACCCGACTGCCCCTGGGTCAACTCCGGTGAAGCATCTTGGATCCCACTGCCTGCAGGTTTGCCGGCCAAAAAAGCCCCAAGCCCGCTGCCGTGCAAGAGTTGCCCCAGTTTTCCTCCACCCACAAAGGCCAAGGGCGTTGACATGGGGGGGTAACACAATCCAGCATCCGCACACCCCTGCGACACCATCACCGCTTGCGCTTGGACCGGCGTAAGGGTTCCCAGACTGTAGCGAATCTGGAAAGCCATTTCCCCGCGCAGGGCCTCAATCTCCTGGTCCAAAAACTCGTCGAATTTGCGCTCACCCCGCGGCAAATCAACAAAGGCAAGCTCGGGCAGCTGCCCTGTGTTATTCAGCCCAAAACGCTCACGGTACAGGTAATAGCCAGGCGCAACCTTGGCGCGCACATCCATCAGGCAATCCGACGTGCAATTGGCGTCCTGCACCTGCAACTCAAATTGAAAGGCCTCCTCAGGAGGCAAAAAATCCTCCGCCCACACCAAACCAAAAGCCAGGCATACGCCCAAGCCCGCCACGATCCTTTTCATCCAAAACGACACATCTTTTTTCAAGTCAGATCCCTGTCCGGTTCCTGGCCCGCGCTATCGCGCACCCACTGCAAATACGACGAGAGTCCGTCACCCACTTCAAACAACAGCAACTCCGGCACCTCATAAGGGTGGGATGTTGCAACATGCAACTTCAGAGCATCGCGCTGGGCATCGCACAACTTGAGGGTCACCAACCATTCTTCAGATTGCTCCAGCTTGCCCTGCCAAAAGTAATGCGACACCACCGGCCCGCTCACGCTGGCACACGCCACCAGCGCCCGGCCCACCACATCGTGGGCAAAAGCAGACGCCTGCGCTTGATCAGGCCACGTGGTGTAGGCCATCCACACGCCTTGCCCCCCGGTCTTGTTGCCCATTGCTTGATTAATCCTTGTGCCTGAAACGCCGCTCGGTCAGCCAAACCGCCAACCCGGTGGCAATCAGTGTGTAGACCACAATGGGCATCAAAAGTGCCGGCAAATGCGCCCATTGGCCAGCATACAAGCCACGCAGGGCATCCACCGCCAATGAAAGGGGGAGGTGGTCAGCCACGCCCTCCAACCATGCCGGCAACTGACTGCGTGGAAAAAACGCACCCGACAAAAATGTCATCGGCGTCACCACCAAAGTGAAGTAAAACATGA
>DASUEC010000118.1:0-3663 GCA_036275255.1 Limnobacter sp.
GTCAAGAATACGTTGTGCTGCGTCAAAGCTTGCGCCACCCGCCTGTTCCACCAAAAAGCTCATGGGGTTTGCCTCGTACATCAGGCGCAGCTTGCCCGGCTTGTTGGGGTCTCGTAAATCTTTGGGGTACATGAAAATACCCCCCCGAGTCAGCACTCGGTGAACATCAGCAACCATGGAGGCAATCCAGCGCATGTTGAAATCTTTCCCGCGGGTGCCTGTTTTGCCAGCCAACAACTCACCGATGTAACGCTGGACAGGCGGATACCAATGACGCTGGTTGGACATGTTGATCGCAAATTCTTTGGTGTCCTCAGGAATTTCCATGGTGGAGGTGGTCTGGATGTATTGGCCTGCGTCCCGATCCAGTGTAAAAGCCGCCACCCCGTGACCAAAAGTAATCACCAACTGGGTCTGCGGTCCGTAAACCACATAAGCCGCCGCCAGTTGGGCCGTGCCAGGCTGCAAAAAACTCTGATTGCTCACCTCCCCTTGGGCTGGGTTGGGCAGCACAGAGAAAATGGTGCCAATGGACACGTTCACGTCGATGTTGCTTGAACCATCCAAGGGGTCAAACAACACCAGGTAGGGCTTGTCAGCATGGCCTGGCACTGGGGAGCAATCGTCCAGTTCCTCAGATGCCATGCCCGCCACGACACCCGTTCTGGCCAAGGCTTCGAGAATCATGTCGTTGGCAATGATGTCCAGTTTTTTCTGGGTTTCACCCTGAACATTCTCCGTGTCTGCCGAGCCCAGCACGCCACCCAAGGCCCCTTTGTGTACAGCGGCAGAAATGCGTTGCGACACTTCGGCCATGGCTTGCACCAAGGTAACCATGGAGACGTCTATGCGGCCGCCGTCTTGGGTTTGGCTGGCATGTTGCAGGTATTGGGCCAGGGTGGTCATTGGCATTTCCTTTCAAATTTTAGATGCATGAATTCTAATCAATGCGTGGCGGCGTCCAGGGCCTTGCCAATCACTTCGCGCACGTCTGGAGACAGCTTATTTGCGTTGAACACACGTTCCAGTTGTTCCCGGGCCTTCAATTGAAGCATCGGCACCAGCTTGGTCCAGCGGTCCAGTGCGCGCGCCATACGCGCAGCAACCTGTGGGTTGATGCCATTGAGTTCAATCACCAAATCAGCCCACAATGCATACCCGCGGCCGTCGTGGGCGTGAAAGCAGCTTGGGTTCTGCATGGCGAAGGCACCCAGCAAAGAGCGTGCGCGATTGGGGTTTTTCAATGTGAATGCGGGGTGGTTTAACAGGGTATGCACCAACTCGACCGTATCCAACTGGCCATTGCTGGCAGGGATTGTGGCTTGCAACATGAACCACTTGTCCAATGCGAGCGGTTCTTGTTTGAACTGCTGGTAATACGCCTGCAATTCTGTGCTGTCTGGAGGACCCAGGTGCACCAGGTTGCTCAATGCCGCCATGCGATCGGTCATGTTGTTGGCCCGTGCATACTGCTGGCGCAACATCTGGAAATCTGCTTGTTCTCCCAATGCGCAGGCATAGCCCAAAGCCACATTCTTCAGTGCGCGCCGGCTTGCCGCAACCGCATTGTACTCATAGGGCTGATCTGGGTTGTTTCGTGCATCGTAAATGGCGCGAAATGCAGCGCCATGGGTGCATGCCAACAAGTCGCGCAAGGTGATGCGCGCCATGTGCATGGCAACCGGGTCGACCAAGCCACTGAAAGACTCAAGCAGTGGGCCTTCCCCGGGCAATTGCAGTGCAAGTGCCAGAAATCCATCGGACAGCGTGGCGTCGTTCAGCAAATTACCCACCACCTTCACACTTGCCTGAACACTGGGGGCTGACGTGTCCCCCGCATTTTGGTAAATATCCAGAATGGCCTTGCCATAAAGCTGCTGGCAGGCATCCCAGCGGTTAAATGGATCAGCGTCGTGACCAGCCAAAAAGATCAGGTCTTCGATGCTGTATGCCGCTTTCAGAATGACCGGCGCCGAGAAACCCCGCAGCAGGGATGGCACCACGGGGTCATTCAAGCCTTCGAACACAAAGCTTTGTTCGGGCATCGTGAAGTCAAGCACATCGCCATGCAAGGCATCAGAAGAATTCTTCAATTGCAAGGCTTGGTCCTGGCCTGTTGCTTTGCTCACCAGGCCCAAACGAACAGGAATGTGGAAAGCAGGTTTTGTGGCCTGGCCTGGTGTAGGTTTGCATTGCTGCTTCAGGGTCAGCTCCAGACGATCGTTGGTCTGTGTCCAGTGTGCAGTCACCTCGGGTGTACCTGCCTGTGCATACCAGTGGCGGAACTGCTTCAGGTCCTGGCCTGGGCGGGCCTCCCGCAAAGCGGTTTCCATGGCACACACGAAATCTTCGCAGGTCACCGCCTGCCCATCGTGTCGCTCAAAATAAACCTGCATGCCACGTTGAAAGGCCTGCTCGCCGAGCAAAGTGTGTTGCATGCGGATCACTTCTGCACCTTTTTCATACACGGTGACGGTGTAGAAGTTGTTGATCTCCTGGTAACTGTCTGGCCGGATGGGGTGGGCCATGGGGCCTGCATCCTCTGGAAACTGGGCAGCCCGCAACACTTTCACATCATCAATGCGTTTCACGGCCCTGGCCGACGCAGCCTGCTTTTCATCCAGGCCCTCTGCCAACATGTCAGCAGAAAACTCTTGATCCCGAAACACGGTCAACCCTTCCTTGAGCGAGAGCTGAAACCAGTCCCGACAGGTCACCCGGTTGCCAGTCCAGTTGTGGAAGTATTCATGACCCACCACGCTTTCCACATTTTCAAAGTCCACATCGGTGGCCAATTGAGGATTGGCAAACACAAATTTGGTATTGAAAATGTTCAGGCCTTTGTTTTCCATGGCCCCCATGTTGAAGTCGCCCGTGGCCACAATCATGAAGCGGTCCAGATCCAGGTCCAGACCAAAACGGGCCCGGTCCCACGCAATTGATTTTTTCAGGCTCTGCATTGCAAAGTCTGTTTTGTCCAGATTTCCAGGCTCCACCCACACTTGCAGCAATGCCGGCTTCCCATTGCCTTTGATGATGGTTTCTTCCTGGCAAACAAATTTCCCTGCAACCAGCGCAAACAGGTAGGCTGGCTTGGGGAAGGGGTCTTCCCAGCGGCTAAGGTGCAGCCCCTCGCCCAGTTTTTTTTCTTCAACCAGATTGCCATTGGACAAAGTGATCGGGTGTGTTGCTTCGTTGGCTATCAAACTGACGGTGAACTGGCTCAACACATCTGGCCGGTCAGGAAAGTAAGTGATGCGCCTGAAGCCTTGTGCTTCACACTGGGTAAAAAAATTGCCATTCGATACGTACAAACCTTCCAACCGAGTGTTCTGGTCTGGGCGAATGCAAACCTCCAGTTCCAGCACGCCGCTGGCACCGGGTTGGTGGATGGTGAGACCGTTGGTGCTTTGTGTATAAGCCGTCTGTGAGAGTGCTTCACCATTCAATCGCACGGCGGTCAACTCAAGGTCTTCCCCATCGAGCTCCAGGGGGAGATCATCCGCTTGCCCGGCCTGCCAAGGCGCAAACTCAAGCCTGCTCTGCACTGTGGTGTTTTGAGGGTTGAGTGTGAATGTCAACTCGGTGCGCGTGATTCGGTGGTTGGGCGCCTTGTAGTCTTTTCTGTAAAAAGTGACCGGGGCTTGTGCATCTCTCATGCCA
>DASUEC010000119.1:0-4063 GCA_036275255.1 Limnobacter sp.
CTGCCCGCTGAAGAGCAAACCTGTGCCTAGAATCTTGATTGAATCGTCCAGCGTCTGATTCAAGGCACCGACCCTCACCATGGGCTGCCTGAGATCTGCCCAGCTTTTGCTCGGGTGGTTCATAGGTACTGCGTACCCCGGCTTGCTGGTGTCTGTTGAATGTGCCTCGAAATTGATCAAGGCTCCACCTGAATGAGTAATGTAGGTGTCGTCTTTTCCAGCCGCGTGGCAAAAAGGAAAGACAGGGACCATTGCAACCGGATCAAACCGGTTAGCAACCCGATACACTCGCCCCTCCAGCTTCGATCCAAGATCATTGGCGAAGGGATACAGGCCCACCCGTGGAGCCCCCAAGGTATACAAACAAACGGTGTAACCTCTCTCGTGCAACAGGGCAGCGTTCAAATTGGCCAATGCGCCACCCAGACTATGACCCACACAATGAATGATTGCCGGGGGTGGGCCCACACGCCGCAGCAATATCTCCAATTGAGTGCGATAGCTTTTAAAGGTGTCGTTAAAACCTTGATGCACAATTTTTTGATTGGGCCCCATGGCCACGCCAACGTTTGCATCGGTCAGCCAGTCCGGTACGATGTCAGTGCCACGCGTAACCAAAACATATTCAGGAGCACCAGCTCCTTCTTGTTTGGCCAAAAAGCCAAACCCAGTGCAGGAGGTGAGGAATCGCAGTGACTGGTGCGAAAAGCGAATACCGGATTGTCCCTTGAAGGCATTCAATGTTGCTGGGTCAAAGGGGGCTTCGACGCCGGGAAATTCTTTGAGTTGTTTACCACCGTATGCTCTGCTGAGATCTTGCTGCGGCATCGCCCTGACGGAATAAACAGACGAGGCAAGAAAATAGCTCTCAAAAGGCGAGAGCACTTTCATTTCTGCCCCTAAGACACCTCGCAGGCAGCCATCCATGCGCCTTGAAGGAATTCCAATTTTCCAAGATCACATATCAAGCTCTGGTGGCCTGCATTTGCATAACTTACCCCGAGCGACGCAAATACACTGACCTTTTTACCCTGAAAGTCGGTTTCAATTTTCAGCCCAACTCCGGGCTGATGTAACAATCGTGTAAAAAAATTGTTCTTGATTTCACCAGTCACCGTGGGAAATACAAACTCTCCTTGCGCATTGGTTTTAATTACAGCTTCTCTGGGCGGTGCCTTGTTTTCCTCGTAATTCCAGTAAATGGTTTGTCTCAGATCCAATCCCGAAACAGGTTGACCGGCATTTACAATTTGACCGCGAATCTCGGGCCACAAGGTGACTGTTTCGTTTGCCATGGCGCAGGAAGATAAAAGTGGAGCGATTGCCAACAGGGCCATAAAGGCACCACCGAGAGAGAAATGCATGAAGATAGACTACCCAAGGAATCCACGTGAGCGCTAAATGCTGCCTGTCAATAAGGGAGCCTGCAACCCCCCCCCGACCTAGCTACCTACATCGAGAGATAAGCTGATCAAGATGACGATCTGCAGCCTGAAGAAAACCGAAGTGGAGAGACGAGAGACTTTTGTGGAGTAGCGCGTTCTATTGTGTGGTGCCGCCGCTCAAGCCTTTGGGCAAGGGGAAAGAAATGTTTTCTTCCACGCCCTCCAGATTGCGCACGCTCAACGCACCCCACTCCTTCAGCCGCTTCACAACGCCCTGTACCAAATGCTCAGGCGCAGAGGCACCCGCTGTGAGACCCACATGCTTCACGCCATCAAACCAGGTTCTGTCCAGGCTGTCGGCATTCTCAATCAGCTTGGCCGGCACACCCAGTTTTTCAGCCACCTCGCGCAAACGGTTTGAGTTGGAGCTGCTGGGGCTGCCCACCACAAGCACCAAATCGACGCGGCGCGCCATGAACTTCACCGCATCCTGGCGGTTTTGGGTTGCGTAACAAATGTCGGCCTTTTTGGGTTCGCGAATATCCGGAAATTTGGCTTTGAGTGCTGCAATGACGCGGGATGCATCGTCCACACTCAAGGTGGTTTGGGTGACGTAAGCCAACGGTGTGCCCTGGGCAATGTCGAGTTTTGCAACATCTTCTTCGGTTTCAACCAAATAAATGCCATCGCTGACCTGGCCCATGGTGCCTTCCACTTCGGGGTGCCCCTCATGACCGATCATCACCACCTCACAACCTTGCGCACGCATCTTGCTCACTTCTACATGCACCTTGGTGACCAGCGGGCATGTGGCATCAAACACCTTCAAGCCCAATGAATCCGCCTGCGCGCGCACCGCCTGCGACACGCCGTGAGCCGAAAACACGACGGTGGAGCCGGTGGGTACCTCGTCCAGTTCGTCCACAAAAATGGCGCCTTTGCTGCGCAAGTCCTCCACAACGGTTTTGTTGTGAACAATTTCGTGTTTCACGTAAATGGGCGAACCAAACTGTTGCAGCGCGCGCTCAACAATTTCAATTGCACGATCCACGCCGGCACAAAAACCGCGCGGCTGGGCCAAACTGATGTCCATGGGTGTCCTCACACAGTGGAGCCAGTGCCTTACAGCACTCCAATCAATTGCACTTCAAAGCTCAGGGTTTTTCCAGCCAAGGGATGATTGAAGTCGAAGAGGATGCTGTCCTCCCGCTCCTCCACCACCGTGCCCGCAAACTGCCCACCATCGGGGGCAGGAAAATGCACAAACTCCCCCGGTTCAAAAGTGGTGCCTTCTTCAGCGTAGCGAGAAAGCAGCGCCTTGCTCACGGGTCGGTACAAATCGGGGTTGACTTCACCATACGCACTGCCCGGCTGCACAGTGAACATGTCCCGCTGCCCCGCCTGCATCCCGAACAGGCAACGCTCCAACCCCTCTGCCAATTGCCCGGCGCCAATTTGGAGTGTGGCCGGCTTGTCTTCAAAGGTAGACACAATCACCTGCTGACTGTCGGCGAGGCGAATGCGGTAATGCAAGGTTACATACGAGGTTTCATTGACCACGGGCTTGTCCGCAGGCTGGTTCATTGCAACATCCTGAATGCATACATCAAGCCCGCTATTCTACGCCTTTTGCAAAAGCCCACCACGGTCAGCCACAGCAAAAGGAACCGAGCACCCCCTCCACACACTCACTGAAAACTCCGTGCACAGTGCGCATTGGACAAAACACCTCCACCACCCACAGCAACGCCAATCATGAGCATTCAACACTGGCCAAAACACGACCGCCCCCGAGAACGCCTAATCCAGCAAGGCGCGGAGTCACTCTCGGACGCTGAGTTGCTGGCAATTTTTCTGCGCACCGGCCTGCCGGGCAAAAGCGCTGTCGAATTGGCGCGAGACATGATTGTGCAATTTGGCGGACTGCAAAACCTGAACCGCGTGAGCCTGGAAGAGTGGACGAAGGTTCGGGGCCTGGGCCAGGCCAAATATGCGCAATTGCGTGCCTGCCTTGAAATGGCCAAACGCTGCCTTTCCCACGAACTTCAAGACAAGCAACTCAACCTGAACGACCCCAGCGCACTGGAACGGTTTGTGCGGGCAAACATCGGCCTTAGCCAGGTGGAAAACTTTTTGGCGATTGCCCTGGACAGCCAACTCAAGGTGCTGGCCCACAAGGTTCTATTTCAAGGCACCGTCAACAAAACCGCCGTCTATCCCCGTGAAATCCTGAAATTTGCCATTGCACACAATGCCCCTCGCATCATGATCGCGCACAACCACCCCAGCGACCATTGCCAGCCCAGCGCTGCCGACGACCGGCTCACAAAGCAACTTCACGAAGCCCTGGGACTGGTGGACATTGAACTCGTGGACCATTTGGTGATTGGCCCCAGCGGCGCATATTCTTACCGGGGCAACAACCGAAGCCCTTTTTAAGGGTTTTCTTGCAAATTTCCCAAAAAAGTCTGGGCTTTCTCTGAGGAATTGGTTATACTTTTGGACTTCGCTGCAAATTTGCCGCACACGGTGCGCGTCATTTGCTGTACACTAATCGACTTTGCTGAATTTGGGGTCATCATGGCTCGCGTATGTCAAGTAACGGGTAAGCGCCCGATGGTGGGTAACAAAGTTTCCCACGCCAACAACAAAACGAAACGTCGTTTTCTGCCAAACCT
>DASUEC010000120.1:0-8444 GCA_036275255.1 Limnobacter sp.
CGAATGTCTTGCCATCGCGACGCAGCAGGTATTTGCTGTGGGCGTTTTTCAACAGGCGGTGTTCCAGCACCTCGAACTCATCACAAATCAGGGGGGGCGGAAAGCCTTGCCCCCACACCTGGGTGTCCAGCAAGTCGGCCGCGTGGGCTGCAATGTAATCGGCCGGAATGGAGCCATCGGTTTCCACCACTTGTGTGAGCACACTGTCGTCGTACATGGCCTCGATGCACTGGCCAAACAGGGCCTTGAAGGGTTCAATCGCTTCTTCGCGCAAGGTGAGGCCAGCGGCCATGGCATGCCCGCCAAACTTGGGCATGCTGCCTGCGGGCAAGCGCTTGCTCACCAGGTCGAGCACATCGCGCAGGTGCACGCCCGGCACTGAACGGCCACTGCCCTTCCACAAGCCATCGTCACCGGGGGCCAGGGCGATGGTGGGGCGGTACAGGCGCTCTTTGATGCGTGCAGCCAATATGCCAATCACTCCCTGGTGCCAGCCCGGGTTGGCCACCACCACGCCCGCTGACGGTTTGTCTTGCTGGATGAACTGTTCAATGTCTTCCAGGGCGTCGCGCTTCATGTCGTTCTCGATGCGCTTGCGCTCCTCGTTCATGCGCCCCAGCTGCGCGGCCAGTGCACTGGCTTGCGCAGCATCGTCGGTGATCAAGGCCTGTATCCCAATCGTCATGTCGGCCAGGCGGCCAGCTGCATTCAGGCGAGGGCCCAGGGCAAAGCCCATGTCGGCCGCAACCGCTTTGCGGGGGTCTCGCCCCGCCTCATGAAAAAGCGCCAGCACACCGGGCTGTGCACGGCCTGCGCGGATGCGTTGCAAACCATGGGCCACCAATCTGCGGTTGTTGGCATCCAGGCGCACCACGTCGGCCACGGTGCCCAGCGCCACCAGGTCCAGCAAGGTGTCCAGCCGCGGCTGGTTGCCGGCATCAAACACACCCCGCTCACGCAACACAGCGCGGGTGGCCAACAGCACATAAAACATCACGCCCACCCCGGCAATTGATTTGCTCTCAAATGTGCAATCAGGCTGATTGGGGTTCACAATGGCCAGGGCTTCAGGCAACTGTTCACCGGGCAAATGGTGGTCGGTCACAATCACGCCAATGCCAAGGTCATTGGCGGCCTGCACGCCATCCACACTGGCGATTCCGTTGTCTACTGTCACCAGCAGGTCGGGTTCAAACTGCGTTGCAGCCAACTCCACAATCTCTGGGCTTAGGCCATAACCATATTCAAAGCGGTTGGGCACCAAAAAGTTGATGTGGTAGGCGCAGGCTTCGTCGTCTGCCCCCAGGGATTTGAGCAGCATGCGCAGGCCACGCACAGCCACTGCCGTGGCGGTGGCACCGTCGCAATCGTAATCCCCCACCACCACCACGCGCGCACCCGCTTCCAGGGCATCGGCCAGGGTTTCTGCGGCTTGGTCTATGCCTTTTAAACCTTGGGGTGGCAGCAAATCGCTCAGCTTGGCCTCGGCTTCGCTGGGGCCTGCAACGCCGCGCGCAGCCATCAGGCGGGCGAGCAAAGGGTGCAGGCCCTGCTTCATCAACTGCTGTTCAATCTCGGGCCGGGTGGTGCGAACCCGATGCTGGGCATTGTTCATCGCTTGTCTCCACCCATGTGCCACTCGGCTGCGATCCGGTCTTGTTCGGCCTGCCCCTGGGCCCAAGCGGCCTGTAACTCTGCTTCGGACGGGGCACCTGGCGGCTCGGGCTCGGCCAGCAGGTTCCAGTCCGGGGTGTTTTTCCAGAATTTGAAACGGTTTAGCCAACTGCTGGACAGGTTCATCCAACCGTCTTGCCCCAGCAGGCTCCAGGCGTGCGCCAGGCCAGCCATGCGCATGGGGTGCAGCACTTCCCGCTCCAACACATCCAGCGCCGCCATGTTGCCGCCCCATCCGGCAAATTCCACCACATACACGGTGCTGGGCTTGTGGCCAGGCTCGGGCTGCGCAGCCGACGTGTTGAGCAAGCCCCCCTGGCAGCGTTGCCAAAAGGCAAAGCGGGTCGGTACTTCCCCATCGCCCTCCCCAGCCAACCCTGTGTCATCCACCTCGCCCACGCCCTGTGCATGCACGGTTTTGAGCTTCGGCAAGGGCACGGCCGTTTGCCAGGCGTGGCCTGCCCCCCAAAACCACAAGGCGTTCAAGGGCTTCTTGCCCTGCTGTTCACGCGCCATGTTGAAGGGCGCGTTGTGCAGTTCCACTTGCATGTTGAGCCACATGCGGCGCCAGTTGGCGCAGTCATCATTCATGGGCAAGTAGTCGGTTAAGCGCACGGCTTGAACCGACCAGGGTGAGGCCTGTTCCATGGGCACCGGTGCGCTGCCCGTCAGCAGCACATGCGGCCCCTTGGCCTGACGCGGCTGCCCACCATCGCCCCCCAGGCTCCAACCCTCGCTGGCCAGCAGGGGGCTTGCGCAAGCCCAAAAGGCGTCCAATTCGGCGGTGCTCACATCCAGCGCCTCCGCAGGCCAAAAACGCACTCCATCGCGTTCAATTTCGAGGCTGCCCACGCTGCCAAAAAACCGGGTGAAAGGCACCATGTCCTCCGAGGCGTTCATCATGGCCCACGCCGGGTACTGGTCGAACTTTGCGCTGCCATGGCAATCCAAGTGCCGCAACAGCCAGGCTTCGACCCGGTCCAAACCCGCGGCAGACACATAGGAGGCTTGCGCACCACGCGCCAGCGTTTGAACCAGGCCCGAAGGCAAACCCGTGAAAGTCTGGGCGCGCTGGGATGGGCCCAAACGTTGCAAGGCGGCTTGGGGCACAAGCATATTGGGCACGAATACCCACAAAGGTGCTGGATGGGACATGGAGAAGTTTGTATTCACACTACAATGGTGGCGCGTTGGGGCACCTGTTGTTGGACGAACCGGAATATTTTGTGACTAGTTTACCCTTTGATGTAGAAATTGCGCTGCGCTACGTGCGGGGCGGCGGCCACCGCAGCCGGGACAAATTCATTTCTTTCATTTCCGGCTTGTCCATGGCCGGCATTGGTCTGGGCGTGGCTGCGCTGATTGTGGTGCTGTCGGTGATGAACGGTTTTCAAAAAGAAGTGCGGGACCGCATGCTGTCCGTGATTGCCCACATCGAGGTACTGGCCCCACAAGAGGGCTTTGAAGACGCCGATGCCTTGCGCGGGCAAATTCAGCAGGCCAACCCCAGGGTGCTTGGCGTGGCACCCTTTGTATCGGGCGAGAGCATGCTGGCCCATGGTGACCTGTTGCGTCCAGCAATTGTGCGGGGCATCGACCCCCTGCTGGAGCCAACAGTGTCTGATTTCACGCAGGTGGTTGCAGGCAGCCTCGACCATTTGAGCCCCGGCGAGTTTCGCGTGGTCTTGGGTTATGAGCTGGCCAAACAAATTGGGGTGGGTGTGGGCGACCGCATCACGCTGATTGCACCCTCGGGTCAAATGACCCCCGCAGGCGTGATCCCCAGGCTGCGTGCCTTTGAGATCACTGCCTTGGTGAGCACCGGGCACTACGAATACGACAGCGGGCTGGTGTTGATGAACATTGAAGACGCAGCCCGCTTTTACCGCACGCTCGGCCCCAGCGGCCTGCGGGTCAAGCTCAACGACATGAACGCAGCCCCTGCGGTGGCCCGCGCGCTGGAGCAGCAATTGCCACCCACGGTGTGGGTTCGGGACTGGTCGGTGCAAAACCGCACCTGGTTTGCAGCAGTGCAGACTGAAAAACGGATGATGTTCATCATCCTCACGCTCATCATCGCAGTGGCCGCATTCAATCTGGTGTCCATGCTGGTGATGACCGTGAAAGACAAACGCGGCGAGATCGCCATTCTGCGCACCCTGGGTGCGAGCCCCTTTGCCATTCAGAGAATTTTCATGCTGCAAGGGGCACTGGTGGGCTGGATTGGCACTTTTTTGGGGGTGACTGCAGGCTGGTTGCTGGCCATCAATCTGGATGTGATTGTGCCCGCCATCGAATCGGCCTTGGGGGTTGAGTTTTTGCCCAAGTCCATCTATTTCATCAGCCAGCTGCCCTCTGACCCAAGGGTGAGCGATGTGGTCACCATAGTATCGGTGGCGCTGGTGTTGAGTGTGTTGAGCACCATTTACCCCAGCTGGCGCGCCTCGCGTGCAGAACCTGCGGAGGCGCTGCGCTATGAGTAATGTGGTGTTGGAGACCAAAAACCTGAGCAAGGCCTTCAAGGGCATCACCGCCGCTGATCAGGCCACCCAGGTGATCAAACACCTGAACCTGCAGGTGCTTGCCGGTGAAACCGTGGCCATTGTGGGTGCATCGGGGGCTGGCAAAAGCACACTGCTGCATGTGCTGGGCGGGCTAGAAAAAGCCGATGAAGGTTCGGTGCTGTGGGCTGGCCAGGCCATTGAAGGCTGGTCGGTGCGCAAGCTGGGCCTGGAGCGCAACAAAGCCTTGGGCTTTATCTACCAGTTTCACCACCTGCTGCCAGAATTCACTGCCGTGGACAATGTGGCCATGGCACTGCGCATTGGTGGGATGGGCAAACCGCAAGCGCGCAAGCAGGCGGCCACCGTGCTGGAAGAACTGGGCTTGGGGCACCGTTTGAACCACCGGCCAGCGGAATTGTCCGGTGGCGAACGCCAACGCGTGGCCATTGCACGCGCCATGGTGACCAACCCCAAAGCCATTCTGGCCGACGAGCCCACTGGCAATCTGGACCAAGGCACCGCGGACCAGGTGTTTGAGGCGCTGTTGCAAAGCCGGCAGAAGCACCAATCTGCGCTCGTGATCGTAACTCACTCCATGGAACTTGCCGCGCGTTGCCAACGCGTACTGCGCTTGGAGAAAGGCGAACTGAAACCCGCTTAAGGTTTAATGGGTGCGCGCTTGGCGGCCCTTCGCCGCCAGGCAAACACCACCCCGGTGCGCCATGCCACACGCACGGCGCAGTAACCCAACACCGCAAATGTAAACATGGTGGCCGGTAAGCCCACCGCCAAAGCTGGGCCCAGGCCAAGCATCCAGTCGATGTAGGCCCCCAGCGAGGCTTGCCACTGCGACCACACCCAGGGCGGCACCGGCGCCATGCTGGCGTCGGCCACCCCGCCCAGAATAAGCTGCCCATAGGCCACGGCAAACACATACAAAGGCACAATGGTGACAGGGTTGGTGTACAGCGTGGTGACCACGGCCACCGGCAGGTTCACCCTGGCCACCAGCACCCACAACAGGGTGCCAAACACCTGAAAAGGCCCAGGAATGAGCCCACAAAACAAACCGGCGGCCACCGCACCCGCCACACTGCGGCGGTTGAGTGCCCACACATTGGGGTGTCCCAAATACGGTTTGAATGGCCGCGCCCAGGGCAGGCGGTCAAACAAATCGTAGGTGGGCAGATATTGGGCGATGCGGCGACGAAACATGGCAAACTTCTGAATGATGTGGACAGACACGCACTTGCACTTGGACGCTAAAGAATACGACCCCGACCGGCAGGCCGTGGTTCAACGCGCACGTGCCTTGCATGTTAACCGCTTTGTGTTGCCGTCTGTGTGTGCAGGCAATTTTTTAACCGTGAAGGCTCTGGCACACCACACACCAGGCGCGGTGTACTGCCTGGGCATTCACCCCATGTATGTGGACCAGGCTGCACCAGAAGATTTGCATGCACTGGCCCGCTGCATCGAGCAGAGCCTGGGCGACCCCCAGTTTGCCGGTGTTGGGGAAATTGGTCTGGATGGCTTTGTGGCTGGCCTGGACTGGAACAAGCAGGTTCAATTTTTCAATGCGCAACTCAAGCTGGCGCGCGACTACGATTTGCCCGTGGTGATGCATGTCCGCAAGGCGCAAGATGCTGTGCTCAAGGGTTTGCGGGTCTATCGGCCCAAAAGCGGCATTGCCCATGCATTCAACGGCAGCTTTCAACAAGCCGAACATTTTTTGACACTCAACATGAAACTGGGCTTTGGCGGGGCCTGCACCTACACCCGTGCCTTGCAGCTGCGCCGCCTGGTCAGCCAATTGCCCATTGACGCCTTGGTGCTGGAAACCGATGGACCAGACATTACCCCCGAGTGGATTGCCAAATTGCGCAATGCCCCGGAACACTTGCCACACATTGCGAAGGTGATCGCCGAGTTGCGTGGCTTGGCCCCAGAGACACTTTCACACCACACTGAACTGAATGCACAGGCCGCCTTGCCGGCCTTAACGGCCCAAGGGTGACGCACGCCAGTTAATCCGGGTGGCATCACCATTGGCGCAGCTTTGTCACTGCTTACATGCTGGCGTTTGTCCAACGCCAAACCCCATTCACCATGCCTGCGCTTGCTGCATTCACCCTGGCTCACTTGGCCGGCTTGCTGGTGTTGCAACAACAAAGCGAATTGCCGGAGGTGTACACGCGCCTGCACGATTGGCTCGGGCCATGGGGTTTTTGGATACTCTGTGCCCTGGCACTGACATTTGCAATTGGCCGCGCAGGCCGTGTTTGGTACTGGCTTGCCTTGTGGGGCCTGTTGTTTGGGCATGCACAGGCCGGCTTGCAGGCTGCGCATATCATTGATCGCCGTGCCCCCTTGCAATGCCACAAACAGACGGTGGAGGGTCAATTTGAACTACAAGCCAGGTCTTTGCGCCCCGACCAGGTTGAGCACTGGCTGCTGAAGCATGTCACCCAGTCCGGTTCACACACCCCTTGCCTGAAGCCTGGCTCCTTGTTGCAGCTGCGGGTGGACAAGGCAACAGGTGCGTCACCGAATGCGGGCGACATGTTGACCCTGCGGGTGCAAGTCAAAGCGCTGCGCAGCACATTGCAGCTGCAGGGCTTTGATGTGCATGCGCACTGGTTTGCGCAGGAGTTGGCCGCCTTGGGCGCACTGAAGGCGGTTTTGGAGCATTCCCCAGCCCAATGGCCCACCCCGCTACAACTCTCAGAACGGGTTCGATGGCAGGTGGGCACCTGGTTGATGAATGCTTTGCTGGATCACCCCGAACAAGCCCTGATGCTGGCCTTGGTCATCGGTGACCAGGGCCTGATCGACCCCGAAGACCGCATGGTATACAACCGCACGGGGGTGGCTCACCTGGTGGCCATCTCCGGCCTTCACATCACCCTGTTCGCAGGGCTGGCTGGCTGGGGTTGCAAAAGGCTCTGGCGCAACTCTGCACGATTGTGTTTGTGGTGCCCCGCCCCGCGGGCTGGCGCAATTGGTGGCCTGGTGTTTGCTGTGCTCTACGCCATGGTGGCCGGCTGGGGCATACCGGCACAACGCACCGTGTTCATGATGATGGCGCTGTGCTGGAGCATGCAACACAACACCCGCCTCCAAGCTTGGGATGTATTTTTTCTGGCATTGGGCATTTGTTTGATGACCCACCCCTGGGCCCCCATGGATGCCGGTTTCTGGTTGTCATTTGTGGCCGTGGGAGCGCTGGTGTTTGGCACCCATGGGCGAATGGTGTTCTTGCAGCCCCGCCTGCCCTGGCTGACCGACGCCCTGCGCGCGCAATGGGTGGTCACCATTGCACTGCTGTTGCCGTGTGCGATGCTTTTCAATCAACAGTCCATCATCAGCCCACTGGCAAACGCCCTGTCCATTCCCTGGATGAGTTTTATCAGCACCCCATTGGCGCTGCTGGGCAGCCTGATTCGTTCGGAAAGCTTGGTGACCTGGAGTGCCCACAGCCTTGCTCTGCAAAGGTTGTGGCTTGAACCCATGGCAAATCTGCCATGGGCGACTGCGATTGTGCACCAACAGCCTGCATGGATTTATGCCAGCGCAGGCCTGGGTTGCCTCCTGTTGCTGGCCCCAGGTGGATTGCAACTCCGTCGGATGGGTGTGGTGTTGCTGTGTTTGCTGGGCTGGCCCGCCCCACGACCTGAACATGGAGACTTCTGGATCAGCGCCATGGACATTGGTCAGGGCACAGCCCTGGCCATTCAAACCCGGCACCATCTGCTGGTGTATGACACAGGCCCGGCCCTGAATCCCCGTGCCGACAGCGGATTGCGGGTGGTGTTGCCCTGGCTGCACAGCCATGGTTACTCAGCGCCCGATGCATTGTGGTTGTCACACCAGGATGCAGACCACGCCGGTGGCGCGCCGTTCTTGATGCGCCATGCCAGGCCCGGCATGCTGGCGTCGCCGATGGCGAGCGATCACCCTTTGCTTGCGCAGGCAAAGCACCTCGGGATCGCACAGCGCAACTGCCATTCCATGCCCCCTTGGACGTGGGACGGGGTGCAGTTCACTCCATTGAGCAACGCGCCACCACCCCATGCAGGCAAGGCTGCCTATACAACCAATAACCAAAGCTGCATTTTGAAAATCAGCAATGGCCAGCACACTGCGTTGCTGGCAGGCGACATTGAGCAATCGGCAGAAGCGCAACTTCTTGCCCGCCATGGCGCACAGGCCTTGAAAGCCGACATCTTGCTGGTGCCGCATCATGGGTCCAAAACATCCTCGAGT
>DASUEC010000121.1:0-8266 GCA_036275255.1 Limnobacter sp.
GCACGGCGCTTGAATCGCGAGTCCTTCACCGATGCCTGGATACGCCCGTAAAACTTCTCGAAGATTCTCGGGACGGCGAAAAGAACGGTGGGCGCCTGGGTCGCCAGGTCTTCTGGGAGCTGGTTGATGCCCCTTGCATAAATGACTTTTGCGCCAACCCGCAAGGGCAGGTAGTAGCCGCCGGTCCGTTCAAACATGTGAGACATGGGCAGGAAAGACAGAAAAACATCGTCTGGCTTTGCGATGTCGAGTTGGTAGCAACTGTCTACGTTGGAAATCACGTTTTTGTGGGACAACATCACGCCTTTTGGCCGTCCGGATGTGCCTGAGGTGTAGCAAATGGTGGCCAGGGTGTCTTGTTCCAGATCGAGCAATTCAATGGGCTCGAGTTTGTTCTCGAGCGCTTTTAACACGAGGTTGGCGTTCTCTATGCCGTCGCTGGCTTTGTCTAGTTCAGATTTAAGGGAAAGAATGCGAACGTCTTTCAATCCTTCTTTGAGCAGGTTTCGGCCAATCCGATCATTCTCAACAACCACGGCACGCGCACCAGAGTTCTCGATGCAATACGCAATGTTGCCCGCATTGTCGTCAACGTACAGCGGCACTGAAACCAGGCCCATTGCCAAGGCCGCTTGGTCAAACGCGACCCAATGGACGCCGTTTTTGAGGCAAATGGCCACTCGGTCGCCCTGTTGCAAGCCCATGGACCGAAAAAACGCCTGCCATCCACGAACCAGATCGATCATTTCTCGGGCTTTGAAGTCCACCCATTCGTTGTCCAGGAACTGCCGGTACAACACGCGATTTGGTGTGTTCTCATGTTGCTGAAGAAAAGTGGCGATGTTCGCCATAGCGTGGTCTCCCGTCTTTGTTTTTTTAAGCTGCCCGTAGTTTACTGAAGGCCGCCCCACTTGATAAGAACAGTCATTCTAGACTCGAATGATCAAGGGTCTACCTCATTCGTGCTAGGTCATTTCTAGGATACCTCAACGTCGCGGGAGCTGAGTAAGCTTGTGGCGTGTATGTTGGACAAGATTGAGGACTCTCATGAACCTTGGCGCATTCTTTCAGATGTGGCTGGTGGTGGTCATCGGCCTTTCATCTCTGGGAAGCGCGCATGCCATTGTGTTGGGGCCAGTGCAGGGCAAAAGCGTTGCTGGCCAGCCGATCAGCCTTAGCAGCCATGTCAGCCGTTTGAGCGAGCACCAGGTGGGTCAGCTTAAGGAGAGTTGCCTCAAAGCGCAGCTCAGGCCTTTCACTGGTAATCCAGACATAGACAACAAGCCTGGCAGTGAGTCTTGGATGGTTCGTGCACAGTTTGTGCGCATGGGTGCAAATTCTGGGGAGATATTCTTTGATGCGCCTCCAGTTCAGGGAGATGTGTCTTTGTCATTGCAATTGGAGTCTCATTGCCCCCTGGCGACTTTCGAGCAGCGGTGGACGGTTTTCCTGGAACCTGCCGGGCTGGCTGGTACAACGGTTGCGCAGCCTCCAGTCCAGCGGCCAGTGGAGCAAACCCAGCAAGCACAGTTCGATTTTGAAAATTCGCGGCTTTTGGCCCAGTCACTACAACCACCAAAGTCACCAGGCCAATCCAACCCTTCGAGAAGGACTGCAGCCAGGCCAGATCAACCCGGCGCTGATGATGGCCCCGATGCCTCGGGCAGCACCATGGACCATTCGCCTGCGCAGGATGAGCAAGACTCTCCGAGCGATTCTTCCCCAATTCATTTGGCGTCGGTTGATCCCAATCTGCTGCAGTATGCACCATCGGACGCCCAATTTATTCAGCAACCGCAACACGATTCAACGTGGTCACATACAGGCGTTTTGGCAATTGGCGGGGCTTTGATACTCTGCGTTTTGCCCGCTGTATATTTTGTACTCAATCGGCGGACTGCGGGTTCGGCACCAGCAAATCCGCCCACACTCTGGCGTCGCGATCCACCGACAACACCCGTGGAGCCTGTGCTGAGTCCACTGGTACCCGAGCCTGCCCACGCGATGGATGCAAATGGGGTGCAACTCAACGAACGCAAAGGCATATCAAACCGTGTTCTGGAGTCGTTCTACACGCCGGACCATTCGGATTCCAGTGCATTTGTTCAAGAGGCTGGTGCCCCCATGTTCGACATGGAGGTTGAGACGCGCCAGAATTCAGCGGTTGAGAGAGCATTGAGCCTGGTAAATCGTGGTGGCATGTCGCCCTGGAACTTGCCAGAGAGCTACGCCGGCTTGGTTGCGCAACGCAACCTGACCCTGACTGAGCTTGCAAGCGGCGGGTTGCGCATTTTGCAGTGCCAACTCGGTCTTGTTGAGCTCGCTTTTCAAGAGGCCTCAGCCGGGCGTTCTTTGCAGGCCGACCAAAGCAATGAGTTTTTGGCAAGCCTCTTGGGCGAGGAGTTTGCGACTCACCTTCAACAAGAATGGCCGACTTTGCCCGACATTGTTAGAACCTATGTGCGCGCAAAGTTTTGCGAGGTCACTGGAGCAAGTGCTCGTCAGCGATTGAAGGAAAACCTTCTTGCCCTGGTGGATGACCCACCTGCAGGAAAGACCTGTTTTGACCGTTCATTGTGGCTTGAACTGTTGGCAGAACAGGTGTTGTCTGAGTCCTAGGCTAGGCCGAGATGTTCCTCAATCGACTCTGCTTCCAGCATCGCCTCGAGCATTGCACTTTCGAGATCTTCGAGCTGTTTGGCCGCCTCATCCCGCTGTGCAAATTGCAGGGTTGATTTTTTGACCGAGTCGCTGTTGGTGTAATCGACCCCTGCGAGTTCTTTGTCCAGTGATTGCAGCTTGATTTGAACCACTTCAATTTGTCTCTCAAGCTTTTTCAGTTCGTTTTTCAGTTGCTTGAGCTTTTGGTGGGCTTGTTGACGGTCTTGCTGGGCCTGGCGGGCAGGCTCTGCCGAGCGGCTGGTTTGCGCATGCGCATGGCCCTGTGCGTTTTCTTGTCGCAATACATCGGCGTAGTCGCTCAGGTCGCCATCAAAAGGTTGAACATGGCCACCGTGTACACGCCAGTATGTGTCGGTGATGCTTTCCAGCAAATGCCTGTCGTGAGACACCATCACCAAGGCCCCTTCAAATTCCAAAAGGCTGCTTGCCAGGGCTTGGCGCGTGGCAATGTCCAGGTGGTTGGTGGGCTCATCAAGCAGCAAGAGGTTGGGGCGCAGATAGGCAAGCAAAGCCAGGGCAAGTCTGGATTTTTCGCCCCCGGAGAAGCTTCCCACCAATTGTTTGACTTTGTCATCCCGAAAATGAAACTTGGCCAGAAAGTCGCGCAACTGCTGCTCGCTGGCCTGCCGGTCTACGCGGGCCATGTGTTCCAGCGGTGTGGCTTGCATGTCGAGTTGCTCAATCTGGTCTTGGGCAAAATACCCGTAAACCAGGCCTTTGCCTTCCACCCGTTCACCGCCGAGCAGTGCAAGTTGGCCAACCACGCTTTTTACCAGGGTGGTTTTGCCATTGCCATTGGCACCAAGCAGGCCGATGCGATCGCCTGGGCGAATCTCCAGCGATATGCCTTGCAACACTGGCGCATCGGGGTTATAGCCGCAGTGCGCACGGCTTAATACCACCAGCGGGTCCGGGCTTTTGTGAGGCTCCAGGAATGGGATGTCGATGCGTTGATCCACCTGGAGGGTTTCAATCATCGTGATTTTTTCGAGCCGCTTTACTCGGCTCTGTGCTTGCTTGGCTTTGCTGGCTTTGGCTTTGAACCGATCCACAAAGCGCTGTAATTTTTGCATTTCATCGGCGGCTTTTTTATTCGCCTGGCTGATTTGCGCTGCGCGCTCGGCATAGGCGCGCTCAAAGGCAGAATAACCGCCCGTGTATTTGGTCAGCGCTTCGTTGTGCAAGTGGACGGTGTGCGTGCACACCGCATCGAGAAAATCCCGGTCGTGCGAGATCAGGAGCACCGTGCACTGCACTTGCCGGATCCACTGTTCCAGCCACACCACAGCCTCGATGTCCAGGTGGTTGGTGGGTTCGTCCAACAGAATCAGATCGGCGCGAGAACCCAACACCTTGGCGAGGTTAAGGCGCATTTTCCAACCGCCAGAAAACTCACCCACCTTGCGTTGAAGGTCCGAGGTTTTGAAGCCCAAGCCGTGCAAAATGCTCGCGACTCGAGACTCGGCGGTGTATCCATCAAGATTGTCGAGTTCTTCATAGAGGGCTGGCAAGAGGTGATCGTCGCCTTGCTGCTGCGCCTTGCTCATGCGGGCCCGCACATCGCTCAAGGCGCGGTCACCTTGCAGGGCAAAGTCGATCACCGTGAGGTGATTGTCGGTCACTTCTTGATCAATCCACGCCAGTTTCCAGGTCGCAGGCAGATCGATGCTGCCTTGTTCAGGGTGCAGTTCACCAATGAGGGCGCTAAAAAAACTGGATTTGCCTGCACCGTTGTGCCCAATGAGCCCGACCTTTTCTTGGGGAAAGATGGAGAGGTCCGCGCCCTGCAAAATCACCTTGCTGCCGCGTGCAAGGCCAAGCTGGCTGATTTGAATCATGGATTAGGCCAGGTCTTCCCGATGAAGCAAAAACACTTGCTCATCGCCAGCCGACGTTTCAAGCCAGATGGGCGCAAGGTCGGGGAATGCAGATTCAAAATTGTTGCGCTCGTTGCCCAGTTCAACCACCAGCAAGCCACCTGGCTTGAGGTGTTTTGGTGCTTCTTTCAGGATTCGCGCAATCAGGTCCATCCCATCGTCACCGCCTGCCAGCGCCATTCGCGGCTCATGCAGGTATTCGGGTGGCAATGCACGCATGGATTGCTCATTCACATAGGGTGGATTGCTCAAGATGAGGTCGTACTGCTTGCCTTGGAGTGCCGCAAACAAATCCGATTCAATGGCATGCACGCGCCCAGCCATGTGGTGGAGCTGAATGTTTTCACGCGCCACCTGCAACGCGTCTTTGGACAAATCCACCGCATCCACATCGGCTTCTTCGAAGGCGTAGGCGGCCAAAATGGCCAGGCAACCTGAGCCTGTGCACATGTCCAGCACTTGCATTGGGAGCTCTGGTGCATTCACCCAAGGCGTTAACTGATCCGCCAGCAACTCGGCAATAAAAGACCTCGGAATGATGACGCGAGGGTCCACTTTGAACGCATGGCCTTGCAACCAGGATTCGCCAGTGATGTAACTGGCGGGCTTGCGGTCTTCTACGCGCGCATGCAGGTAGCGCACCAGCGTTTGCTTTTCACGCTGGGTGAGCCGTGCATCCAGAAACGGATTCACGTCGCCCATGGGCAAGTGCAGGGCGTGTTGAACCAGGTAAATGGCCTCGTCCATGGCGTTGGTGCTGCCGTGTCCAAAAAAGACGGCATGCCTGCGCATGTCAGACACGAAGTAACGCACCCAATCGCGAATGGTTTGCAGTTCGCCCAGCTCGGCCAGCCCGCTGGCAGCCTGTTCGTTTTTCATAAAGGTTCAGCCCTTGCTGAAATCGGTTTGGCCAATGGTGAGTTGGCCTTGATACTCCACCACCGGCCGTTTTATCACCGCGGGGTGCGCCAACAGCAGGGCCTTGACGCCCTCGAGCGTGCCAGCGCTGGCCTGGAGGTCCTCATCCAGTCCGCGCCAAGTGGTTCCCTTGCGGTTGATCACTTTGTCTGCGCCGAAGGCTGCCAGCCATTTGTCCAGCAATTGCGCATTGACTCCATGCTTTTTGAAGTCATGAAATGCAACGTCAACACCTTGGGCCTTGAGGGATGCCAAAGCCTTTTTAACGCTGTCGCAGTTCGGAATTCCGTAGACTTTGGCGCTCATGCTGGGGCGGTCTCCTTGGGCTTATTCTGCGTTGCGCAGCAGTTCATTGATGCCGGTTTTGGCGCGTGTCTTGGCATCCACCCGTTTCACGATCACCGCGCAATACAGGCTGTACTTGCCGCAGGCGCTGGGCAGGGAACCGCTTACCACCACAGAACCAGCCGGAATGCGGCCGTAGGTCACTTCGCCGGTTTCGCGGTTGTAAATCTTGGTGCTCTGGCCAATGTACACACCCATGGAAATGACGGAGTTTTCTTCAACAATCACGCCTTCAACCACTTCAGAGCGTGCACCGATGAAGCAGTTGTCTTCAATGATGGTGGGGTTGGCCTGCAGCGGTTCCAACACGCCGCCAATACCAACGCCACCGCTGAGGTGTACATTTTTGCCGATTTGGGCGCAAGAGCCTACAGTGGCCCAAGTGTCCACCATGGTGCCTTCATCCACGTAGGCACCAATATTGACGTAGCTGGGCATGAGCACCACATTCTTGGCGATGAAACTGCCGCGCCGCGCCACCGCTGGGGGAACCACGCGGAATCCGCCTTTTTTGAAATCTTCTTCCGTGTAGTCGACAAATTTGGTGGGCACCTTGTCGTAAAACTGGGTAAAGCCACCTGCCGCCATTGGCTTGTTGTCCTCCAGGCGGAAAGAAAGCAGCACAGCCTTTTTAATCCACTGGTGGGTGACCCAGTCTCCGCTTTCTTTGGAGCACACGCGCAGTTCGCCAGTGTTCAGTTTCTCAAGGGTGTCTGCAACCGCAGCTCGCACGTCGGCTGGGGCCTTGGCTGGAGAAATGTCTGCACGGTTTTCCCAAGCGTTTTCGATGATGGATTGATAATTGGTGGTCATGGTGATTCCTGTGTCAGAGAATGTTTTTTATTCGGTGAGCCGCCTCATCGCATTCGGCCTTGGATGCCACCAAGGCAATGCGGATGTGTTGTGAGCCGGGGTTGATGCCATCGACGCTGCGGCCCAAAAAGCTGCCGGGCAGCACAGTGACGTGCGCTTCCTTGAAAAGGCGTTTTGCAAACTCGGTGTCGGATTGATCCAGTTTTGCCCAGAAGTAAAAACCCGCCTCGGGAATGTGAAGATCAAGCTTTCCCGCCAGGATGTGCTGGAATGACTTGAATTTTTCCGTGTACTGTCGGCGGTTCTCAGTCACGTGCGATTCGTCATTCCAGGCAGCAATGCTTGCCATTTGAATGGTGTTGGACATGGCTGAGCCGTGGTAGGTGCGGTAGCGCAAGAATGCCTTGATCCAGTCGGCATCCCCGGCCACATAACCAGAACGCAAGCCTGGCGCGTTGGAGCGCTTGGACAGGCTGGAAAACACAAGCAGGTTGTTGTAGTCGGAGCGGCCCAGGCGGTTGGCGGCTTCCAGCCCGCCCATGGGAGGCTTGTCCCCGTCCATGTAGATTTCGGAATAGCACTCGTCCGAGGCAATCACAAAACCGTGGGCGTCGGCCAGGTCGAACAGCCTTTCCCAGTCTTCCAGGGTGTAAACCGCACCGGTGGGGTTGTTCGGGGAGCACACATACATCAGCTTGGTGTTTTGCAGCACTGCCACAGGCAGGGCACGAAAATCGGGCAGACCATTGGCCTGGATGTTGACGAACACCGGGCTTGCACCACCAAGAAAGGTCGCACCTTCATAAATTTGATAGAACGGATTGGGGAACACCACCTGGCTGCCAGGATCGCAACCGTCGAGCACCACCTGTGCAAAGGCAAACAGGGCTTCCCTGGAGCCCAAAATAGGAAGCAACTGCGTTTCTGGGTCTACGCGGGCGTCAAACCGCCGCAAAATCCATGCGCTGATGGCTTGGCGCAGCGCCGGTATGCCCTGCGTGGCTGGATAAATCGACAAACCATCCAGGTTGTCCACCAAAGCCTGTTTGATGATGGCTGGTGTGGGGTGTTTGGGCTCGCCGATGGAAAGGTTGATGTGCGGCAGCCCGCCGGTGTGCTCGACGCCTGCGAACAAGGCACGCAGGCGTTCAAAGGGGTAGGGCTGTAATTTGTCCAGATTTCTCAAGTGTTTAACCCAAAGTGTTGATGGTTTTTATCCACGCGTGGGGTTCATGGTGGAGATGTGGTCCAACTCCACCTTGGGCAAGGGGCTCCAGCCCGCCAGGCGGTGTTCTGCCACCACCGTGGTGTAAACGCCACCACGCACATACCACTTGGCGGTGAGCTTCATGTAGCGCGGGTCGGTGGCTGCCACCAGATCGTCCAGGATTTTATTGGTCACGGCTTCGTGAAACGCACCTTCATCCCGGAAAGACCACATGTAGAGCTTCAGACTCTTCAGCTCCACGTTTTTAAGGTGGGGCAGGTAGTCGATCACCAGCGTGGCAAAGTCAGGCTGCCCGGTCAATGGACAAAGGCATGTGAATTCAGGCACTTCGATGTGCACGTGGTATGGGCGATCCGGGTTTGGATTGGGGAAGGTCTGCAATTCGCGGCTGGGTTGGGTACTC
>DASUEC010000122.1:0-5793 GCA_036275255.1 Limnobacter sp.
TATTTCTTCCACACTGCGGTATTGTCCGGATGTTTGTACATTCAGGCGGCGGCCGCCTTCTTCCACCGGCCCGCCGGGGATGTTCAGTGATTCACCTTGAATCACCCGAGCCACGTCGACTGCCTGAATGCCCAGTTCCGCCAGCTTTTTGAAGTTCAAGGTGACACGCACTTGCTGTTCCGGGTAAGACCAACTCTCGCTCTCTCGAACAGAGTCGATTCGCTCCAGTGCCTCCGAAAGATCTTCCGCCTGATCGGCCAAGGTGGCATAGCTTGCGGTTTCAGACACCAATGCGTATTGGATGATGTTGGTGAATCCCGGGTTAATGCGCTCAATCTCGACACTGCGAACACCGGCAGGCAAGCTGGGGCGAATGCGGGCCAACTCACGGTTCACCTCATCAAATTTTTTGTCAACATCCACTTCGGCTTTGAAGCGTACAAAAACCACTCCGCCGCTGTTTCTGGAGGTGGACATCAACTCCTTCAAATCATCCAGCCCCCGCAGCGCATCCTCGATGGGTTTGGACACCTGTTGCTCCATTTCCACCGGGTCTGCGCCTGGGTAAACCACGTTGATTCGAAATGCACTGATGTCGAAGTAGGGGTCCTCCGTGCGGGGAATATCTTTATAGGCGCTCAGGCCAATGGCTGTGAGCAGGAAAAAAATCACCAAAGTGAACTGGTAATTCTTGATGGAGAAATCGGAGAGTTTCATCTGGGTCTACTCCGCCACTTGCACGGATTCACCGTCTTGCAAATAGGCCGCACCGGTGCTTACCACGCGGCTGCCTTCGGGTAGCGGCGCTTGCAAAGCAATCTCATGGCCGGCAACAAAGGCGACTTCAACGGACTGGCGCTTCACCGTGTTGTCTGCCTGAACGACATAAATCCAGGCTTTGCGGTTGTCTCCTTCCACCACGGATTCAATCGGAACATAGCTGCGTGTGTTCTCAAATGAGTTGGGTTCGATGGTGGCACGGCCTTGCATGCCCGAGAGCAGATTGAGCTCGGGATGCGCCGCGGTGTCCACCTGGATCAGCACCCCATAGGTGCCTGTGGCCGGGTCTGCGGCCTGGCTTTGCTCTATCACCTTGCCGGGCCAGCGTGTGCCGGGCAGCGCATCAAATTCGATCTTGGCTGGATTGCCGGGTGCGATGTGGACCGCTTGTCGGTCAGGCAGGCTGGCTCGCAGAACAAATCCACTGCTTCGGCTGCCCACCAGCAACACCGTTTGCCCCGGTGCCACCACCTCGCCCACTTGAGCAAATCGTTTAAGCACCACCCCGTCGCCCTGTGCGCTTACCTCCGCAGTGGCGCTGGCAAACTGCGCCTGACTGAGTTGGGCCCGCGCAAGTTGAGCAGCGGTGTTCAGGTTTTGCAATTGCACTTGAGAGATCACCTCTTCGCCGCGCAGTTGTTCACCGCGTTTCAGGTCACGCTGTGCCTTGTCAAAACCCGCTTGTGCCTGGCTGACCGCTGCATTGACTTCCTGTTTGTCCAGCCAGGCAAGCTTTTGCCCTGCTTTGACAGTATCGCCCTCGCGCACGGTGATGCGTTCAATCACACCACCCACTTTGAAACTCAGGCGGGTTTCATCGCGAAACGCGCCCACGCCTGACACCTCGATGAGCGCACTGGCTGGCCCCTGCTTCACCAGGCTCACTTTGACGCGGCGTTGTTCCGTTGCGGCTGGCGTCTCAGGCACTGCTGGCCCGCATGCAACGAGCATCAGCGTGCTGCCGAGCATCACAGCCAGCGGGGCGTTGCGCCATGGGGTCTTGGTGAATGTGTGATTGCGCTTCATGGTTGGATTCCTTGCTGGGGGCCAAGCTCTGGGATGTTGCGGTTGTTGAATTGCCAAATGGCGTGGTCGATGCGCGCCTGGTAGAGCGCCGTCACCAGTCCCAGGCGGGCGCGTGTGGCTGCTTGCTCGGCACTCAGGTATTCAATTTGAGTGGTTTCTCCGGCATCCCGCTTGCGTGTGCTGATGCGCAAGCTTTCTTCCGCGGCCTGCTGCTGGGCTTGACGCGTCTCGATGTTGCTCAGCGACACCAGCAGATTTTCGCGGGCTTGCAATTTTGCAAGCTGAAGTTGACGGTTGACTTGATGATTCCGTGCTTGCAGTGCATTCAGTTGTGCCTGGTTGCGTGCCACTTCGCTGCTGCGAATGCCTCCATCGGCCAAAGTCCAGTTCAGCACCACAGAGGCGGAGGCAAATCCGCTGTTCGGGCCCGTGGAGTAATCGCGGCCCTGGTAGCCTGCATCAATCTGGTAACCCAGATTGGGTTTGTACAAAGCCCGGCTTGCGTCCACCTGCGCGCGTTGTGCTGCCACACTCCGTTCCAGGCGGGTCAAGGCTGGTGCAGCCGCCGCGGCGGGCGCCACAGGGCTCAGCTTTGCAAGGGCTTCACCGATGTCAAATTGTGAAGGCTGCTGAGGCGGCAATTCCACGTCCGCGTTGTTGGGTGCAAACCGCAACAGGTTGAAATACTCTTTGGCAAGCAAGGCCTGTGTGCGCGCTTCTTTCAGGGCAACTTCAATTTCAAGTCGCTCTGCCTCGGCACGTTTGGGGGCATCCAACGTGGTTTCACCCGCCTTGTAGAGGGCCTTGTTGACGCGTTCATTTTCTTGCAGGGTGCGCAAGCTGGTTTCCAGAATGCCCACCTTGGCATGGGTTTGGGCCAATTGCCAATACGCAGTTTGCAGGTCGCGCGTGAGTTCCTCCCGAACTTGCAGGCGCGCTGCCTCTTGGGCCTGCAAGGCATTTTTCTGGGCCATCACTTGCCGGTTCAGTGTTGGTTCGTAAAGTGGGCCGCGCACCACCAATCGTGTGTCCTGCTCGGTGGGGCGCAACAGCGGGATGGACTGATTGCTCACATTCGGGAATTGGGGGGGCTGCCCGTTGGCCACGAGTTGGGCGTTCAGCGTGTTGTACACCGGGTTGAGCAAGTCGCCTGCAGGAAAGTCAATTGTGCGCCCCCCCTCGGCCACACTGGCCCGCGCCTGCAAACTCAAGGTGGGGTAATAGCGCGCGCGCAGGTTTTCCAGACGCTGCCGTTCTGCCTCCAGTTCAAAGTTGGCCTGCGCCAGTGCGGGGTTGTTGGCCAGTGCTTGCGCCAGGTATTCCTCCAGCGCGGGCGTGGCAACAACCATTCCGGGGGTAAGCGCCAGCAGCCCGATTAACAGGGGTTTAAGAGTTAGACGCGTGTCAAATGCAGGCCAAAAAAAAGCGCCGCATTTACGGGCGCCACGGGGTTTGAACAGGTTCACTTTTTGCCTCCGCTGTTGCGGTTGATGAGGGCATGCACAGACAGATCAACAGCCTGTTTCATGAATGCTTCTTTGGAGATGCCCATGCTTTCAATGAATGTCCCTTTGGTTTGGGCCAACTGAATGGTGCCGTGGGTAAAGCCCCACAGGGTGATGGAAATTTGCATCAGGTTGTCCAGATCACTTCGCAGTGTTTTATCGGCCATGCCTTGTGCAAGGGCGAGCACAATCTCTTCGTGCACTTTTTGGCCCGCCTGAATCATTTCAAGCGTGCCTGTGCATGCTGTGGGTTGGCTCAGGTCGGGTGCCTGGGCTTCAAACCTCGACATGGCGGCAAAGTGCATGGGGTAGGTGTCGGCAAAACGCATGTAAGCCAACCCGATTTCACGAACCTGGGCGTCCCCGTTTTTTTTGCTTTGCCGGGCTTGCTGGAAGGCCTCGCGAAGCAGGCGCAAGCCTCTCAAGCACACCCCCTGGTGCAGGGCCGTTTTGTCTTTGAAATACACATAAACCAAAGCGCGTGAAACGCGGGCCTCACGGGCAACCTGATCCATCGTGGCGGTTTCAAAGCCTTTCTGGGTAAAAACACGTTCAGCCGCATCGAGAATTTCTTCCCGGCGGCGCTCTTTTTCTTCTTCTCGGCGATCAATGACATAGCTCATGGTTGGATGGTAGTTTAGTCATTGACATGGTGTCAATGGGGCTTGGGTTTTTTTGTGATCAAGTTGTGAACTGATGTAAAAAGCGGGGTTTGTTCGGTGCTTCCATTGCCGACACTGTCAATTAAAGTAAACAGTGTGTGTATTCCTGGTGAGCAAATCTTGGTCAAGAAACCGGACAGTCTGGACAGGCAGGTGGTGTATGTCATCGACGATCATCCCATTGTGAGCTTTGGCTTGGTGGAAATGGTCAAGGATGTAGCGCCGCATGCCCGCATCCGTCAATTTTCGACGCTGAAGGAGGCCGCCAGGCATGCTGTGCTCGAGTTTCCGGCGATTGTGATTACAGATTTTCATTTGAGGGATGTGCAGGCAGATACATTCATCGGCTTGTTTGAAACCCTGTTCCCGGTTATTCCTGTGCTGATCACCGCAAACGATGACAAGGTGATGGGTCAACTTCGGCGCTTCGATCTGGAGCGCTTCATCGCCTTTTCGAAATTCACGCCGTTTCCAAAACTGATTGAATTGATCCGCAGTGGATTGCGCATGGCCGGAGTTGAGTTGCTCGAGATTCCAAAACTGACGCGTGGCCTGACCCAAAAACAGGTGGAAGTGCTCGAATTGATTGGCGCAGGCCACAGCAACAAGGAGATCGCAATCTTCCTCAATATCAGCGTGGAGACTGTGAAGGGGCATGTGAAAGATATTCTTGAGCGGCTCAAGGCCAAGAATCGCATGGAGGCCTCGATCATTTTTCGCCACGCGCAGATTCAGCAAAACGGGCAAGCAGAAGCAAGCTTGCACAATTTTTAGTCAGCGTATCAAATAGCCCGTCTTTTGAATGGCTTGGACAACTTGTCCACATGCTATCCCAACACTTGTGCCCACTTTTTGGGGATATCCCCAGACCCGCCCACTGTTCAATTTCAAAGCCTTCTGTACACTGGGTGCTCGCTGTTCACGATTGAAGTCCCTCAGGATGTCCCAAGGAGAACACGCCATGAGCACCAGCCCAGCCCTCGATGAATTCATGCAAGGCCTGATTCGCCGCAACCCCGGAGAGCCCGAGTTTCACCAAGCGGTGCATGAAGTTGCACAACACATACTCCCTTTTACACAAAGGCATTCCAAATACGAAGAGGCTCAAATCCTTCAACGCCTCACCGAACCAGACCGGATCGTCAGCTTCCGGGTGTGCTGGGAGGATGATCAAGGCAATGTCAGAACCCAGCGTGGTTATCGCGTACAGCACAGCAACGCGATTGGACCTTACAAAGGAGGCATTCGTTTTCACGACAACGTGACGCAAAGCATTCTTAAGTTTCTTGCGTTTGAACAAACCTTCAAGAACAGCCTCACCGGTTTGCCCATGGGTGGCGGCAAGGGTGGCTCTGACTTCAACCCGAAAGGCAAAAGCGAAAGGGAAATCATGCGTTTTTGTCAGGCCTTCATGACCGAGCTTTGCCGACACATCGGTCCATTCACTGACGTGCCTGCTGGTGACATTGGTGTGGGTGGTCGCGAGGTGTCGTATATGTTTGGTCAATACAAGCGGATACGAAACGAGTTCACCGGCGTGCTGACCGGCAAGGGGCTTGCCTTTGGCGGCAGCGAGATTCGTGTGGAAGCCACTGGTTATGGTGTGGTGTATTTCATGGAAGACATGCTGGCTCACAAAGGCATGAAAATTGAAGGCAGGGTGTGCAGTGTGAGTGGCTCCGGAAATGTGGCCCAATATGCAGTTGAAAAAATTCTTGCCCTGGGCGGCAAAGTCATCACCATGTCGGATTCTTCCGGAACCCTTTATGACAGCGAGGGCATCACCATGGAAAAACTGGCACACATCAAGATGCTGAAGG
>DASUEC010000123.1:0-2774 GCA_036275255.1 Limnobacter sp.
TTGGTGCGAGCATCAAGAAAACCTGCCCTTGCGTGCCGCAAAGGGCCGGTGCCAGCCAACCGCCAGGTTGCTGGCAGGGGCCGAGCCCGACATCTTTTTCGAGGGGCGGCCCCAGGCTCCTTAAGGCGGAGCCAAGGGAGAGACAGGTTTTCAGCGAGAAACAAGCCTCGGCTCGGCTTGAGGCCAAAAGAGCCTCGGCTCGCAGCCAATAACCACGCACGGCTTGAGGCCAAAAAGAGGCTCGGCTTGCAGCCAAAAACCACGCACGATTGTGGCCAACAGCCGAACGCAGCACAAAGCCGCTCAGGCCCCGTAAGTGGCATCCAGGTATTTCAGAATGTCCGCCGACTCGTACATGGCAACACCCGTGTTGGGGTCGATCAAATACGGCACCTGCACCTTGCCGGTGTTCTCGGCCAGCCATGCACGGTTGCGTGTGGTGCCTTTGGGGCCCTTGAACAGCTTGTCGCGAAACACCGGTGGCCCCATGTCGGTCATGGCGCCCTTGGGTGTGTTGCGCAGCAGATAAGGAATCTCCAGTTCACAAAGGCGGGCCCGCACGGGCTTGGAGTACGGGCTCGATTCAAAGCTGTACAGCACCAGAGGCTGGTTTGGGGCCTTGGAGGGGCGAGCCTTCATGCCCTGAAAACCGCCTGGCCGGGCCTGGAACAGGCTGGCCATCACCGAGCTGCCCACCGCAATGCGCCGTCCCAGACCTCGCTGGCTTTTGACACGGCTTTGGTAAGTGCTGGCAAGGTAATCAATGATGTCGGCAGATTCGTTGATCACCACACCGGTGTTGTCATCGACCAGCAAGGGAAACTTGGTACCGGGCTTGAGCGCTTTGGCCTCAGGGCGGAACCGCTTGCCGCCCGCCGGGCAAGGCAGAATCATCACGTCCAGATCCATTTCGCAAAGGGCCTCGCGCACCAGGCGGCAAAAGGGGCTGATTTCAATGTCATACAGTTTCAGGGGCTGGTCGGGTGTTTTTTTGGCACGGCCGGTGATGCCTGTGCCACGCCACCCGCGCGCAGTGCCCGCCAATAGATTCAATACAGCGTCAATTTGTGTACCCATGGTGTTTTGTCTCCTGCAAAGTGTGGCTATTTTGTGGGGCAAACCTGTTTGCGTGTAGGCAATTCCTCCTAGGTGATGGCAATGCTTGTTACTATTTTCAAAAAACAACGCCTCTGGAGTGCGATTTTGAAAAAGCTGCTGTTGATCAACGGCCCAAACCTGAACCTGCTGGGCACCCGTGAACCGGGCATTTATGGCCACATGACCCTTCTGGACATTGAAAAGGCATTGAAGGCTCAGGCCGAAACCGAGGGTTTTGAACTGCTGACTTACCAAAGCAACCACGAAGGCGCGTTGATTGACCGCATTCACAAGGCCAAGACCGAGGATGTGGCGGGCATTGTCATCAATCCCGGCGGGTATACCCACACCAGCATTGCCTTGAGGGATGCTTTGGCCGGGGTGGGCATTCGTTTCATTGAGGTGCACTTGTCCAACATTCACAAACGGGAGCCTTTCCGGCATCACAGCTACTTGTCCGACATTGCCGAAGGCGTGATTTGTGGGCTCGGATGGCATGGGTACGCCAGCGCGCTGCGGCATTTGAACACACAAGCCACGTAAGTCAACTTGAAAAGGTGCGAACGCCACGCGTTCGCATTCGGTGTTTTAAAAGCCATGTTGCTGTGTTGGGTGGAATCCGTTTGGATGCATTCAGGGTATCAACTTAGGTCCCCACCCTCTTCAGATTCATCATGGCACCAACCACCACAAGGCTGGCGATGGCCTTTTGCCTTGCCTCCTTGCTGATCGCCTGCGGTGGAGAAGACACCACGCAAGCAGGCACGCGCGTTAACGCACAAGCCAATGACAAGGCGCTCGTGGGCGCTTGGGCCACGGCGCCATACGGCCCATATCCGCTGGGGCCGCTGACGCGCGATGGCGCCCCCACCCCCGGTGCACCGGAAGTGGCCCAGTTTCCTGGCAACCAGGCCAACAACCAGAGCTTCCGGATGATCATTCACCCCACCATCGGCGGTGATGCAGTGCGGGTGCGGCTAAGCAACTTGATGGGTGACAGGCCCGTCCGGTTTGAAAACATTTCGATCGCAAAGGGCAATCCCCTCACGCCCAACATTGACGCATCCACACAAACCCCGTTGACGGTTGGCGGCAAGCGTTTTGGTGTGGCCCCGGCAGGCGCGGAATTGCTCACCGATGTGGTGGCGTTCGATTACGAGGCAGGCGACGATCTGGCAGTGAGCTTTCATGTGGCAGGCGAAAGCGGCCCCATGACCTGGCATGCGGTGAGCTTTGCAACCCAATTCATTGCCCCGCCAGACAGTGGCGATCAAACGCAGGACGCCACAGGCACAGCAGTTCGACAGGTGTCTGTGGGCTGGTTTTTCATTTCAGGCCTGGATGTGATCAATCCACAGGCCAAAGGCGCCATGGTGGCGATTGGGGACTCCATCACCGATGGCGCATACCAAGCGTTGAACCAGCGATGGCCAGACTTTTTGGCACAGCGCCTGCAGGCGGCTGGCCAAACCATTGGGGTGTTGAACCAGGGCATCAACAGCAACACGGTCACCGATGTGCGAGATGGCGCGGCCGGACCGCCGCTGGTCAAACGCTTTCAGCGCGACGTTCTGAGTCGCAGCGGGGTGAAATCGGTGCTCATTCTGGAAGGCACCAACGACCTGGGCGCTGGGGTGGACGCGCCCGAGATCATTGAGGGCCTGAAAACCGTGATT